>JAGWVO010000002.1 GCA_018970845.1 Planctomycetota bacterium | reverse complement strand
GTCGCCATGGCTGTCCCAGCCGTAGGAGATCACCTTGACGATCCTGACGCCGGCCTCGAGCAATCCGCGCGCCTGGAGGATGTGCCGCCCCAGGTCCCAGTCTCCGTAGCGCTCCACGGACTTGGCGTCCAGGCGCGATGGATCGAACAGGTCGCGACGGGAACGCAGAGTCTCGGCCAGCCGGTAGGTCTCCGAGTTGGCCACGGCGAGGGACGATCCCCGGGCCTTGGCGCCGATGCGGTCGAGCGTGTCGCGGAGCGAGAGCCTGGCCTCGTCCTCCCCCGCGGTGATGTCGGCGGAACGGTCGAGAAGGGGCGGCGGCTTGCCGTCGCCCAGCGCGAGCGAAGCGTGCCTGGCCCCGAGGAATCCCGTCTCGCCCACGAGGAACCCGCCGTTGCCCGGCTTGATGACCATCGACGCCGGCATCCCCGCGGCCTTGGGGCCGAGCCACCGGGCCGCGGCGACATTCAGGTAGGGGTAATCGACCCCGCGGTTCTTCGGGTCGCCCCGCTGGATCCGCGCGACGCCGGCGGAGTGCGAGTTGTCCTGCGTCGACATGTTGCGCACCACGGCGATCTTGTCCGCGTGGCGCGCCGTCAGCGGCAGCATCTCGCTGTAGCGGATGCCGGTGACGCTTGTCGGGATCGAGCGGAACGGCCCGCCAAACCTGGTTCCCGGCTTGGGATCCCAGCTTTCCAACTGGCTCAGTCCGCCATCAAGCCAGATGAGCAGCAACTGCTTGTCCGACGGGGTGTTCCCCCGCGCCAGGCCGCCGGCCATGGCGGCCATCCCGGCCAGCCACGAGCGCCTCGAAAAACGGTGTTCCGACAGGAAGTTCATCGCCGATTCCTCAATGGTTCACCTGGAATTCCGTGGAGGCCAGTAACGCCCACGCGGCGATCCGCCTGCCTTCCAGCGGCTGGGGAGCCTTGGCGACCGCCGCCAGCACCGCGTCCCGTTCCTCGGCGGCGGGCGGGCGGCCCAGCAGCGACAGGAACAGTTCCTCGGCGAGCGCCGGTCCCTCCAGCTTGAGCAGCCGTTCCATCAGGTTGCCGGACTCGGGCGACATCATCGCCCTCACCGCCGGGTCGTTCCTCCAGAACAGGGCCTTCTCCACGGAGGGATGGCCGGCCTCATCCGGCTCGCGGGGCGGGTGCCCGAACACCTGGCGGAACCGCTTGAGCCGGGCCTCGTCGCGCTTGCCGTTGCCCAGGGCTGTCTCAATGCTGGCGGCGAGGGCCTCGCCGGTGAGCGGCCTTTCCAGGGCGCGCGAAAAGGCCGCCGCGCCCGAGCCCGCCGCGGGGCCCGAGGGAGCCTGGTAAAGCCTCGAGTTCACGACCCCCTCAAGCCAGGTTTTCAGCGGCATGCCGGAGCGGAGCGCCGAGGCCATCGCGTCGAGCGTCGCCGGCAGGGCCGGCGGGTTGCCGGGGTGGTCGAAGTCGGGGGATTCAACGATACCCCTGCCCAGCAGCACACGCGCCAGGCGGTTCGCCCAGGTGCGCGCCAGGCGGTCGTCCTCGGTCACGGCCCTGGCCAATAGCGGCATCATCGCCACCTTGGGCACGCCGGACGACTTGGTTTTCCGGTCGGGCTTCACGGCGTACTCCTCGCCAGCCTTCACCTCGGGCACATCCAGCGGCTTGCGCCCGGGCAGCGACGGCCCCGTTTCCATCTTCTCCATGTCGAACACCGAGCTGAACGATACCTTGCCCGCCACGGGCTTCTCGCCAACCGTCGCCTTGGCGGCATCACCCAGCACCATCTGGCGGGTGAAGGCGAAAAGCCCCTGGAAGTGCGCCTGCTTGTACGAAGGCACGGTCAGGTGGTCGTGGCACTGGGCGCACCGCAGGTCCATCCCCAAGAACAGCCGGCCCACATCGCGCGTGAGCGACGGGTAATCGACGGGGTTCTGCCCGTAGTTCTCGAGCCTTTTCGACAGGAAGAAGCCCGATCCCTTGGGGGATCCGGAGGCGCCCGGGTCGAGCATTTGCCCGGTGAGTTCGCGGAATGATCGGTTCGAGGAGACGAACTCCTTGAGGAAGCCGTTCCACTCGGCGTTGTCTCCGAGCCGTTCCATCAGGATCAGGTGGAGGGTCGAGGCCCAGGCCTCCGCGAATTGTGGCGAAGCCAGCAGGCCCTTGGCCAGTTCGGCACGGCGGGTTGCCACCGGCGCCGCCAAAAACCGCCTCGTCTCCGCCGGGGTGGGCACACGGCCGACGAGGTCGAGGTGGATCCTGCGGCATAACTCATGGTCGTCGGCCAGCTTGTCGATCGCCAGCTTGTCGCGGGCCAGGGCGCCGTCCAGCACGCGGGTCAATTCGCCGGCGTCGGTGCATGGCGCCATCAGGGTCGCGAGGATCAGGGGCAGGGTTGTCATCGGTTCCTCACAAGGCTCTTGCGGATTCCGTCAAAACCCCAAGCAACGGTTCCTGTGGCACTCCCAGCCGTAACGGGTGGGAAACAGGAAAATCATGAGGGCGACGCATGCCATCGCCGGAGCGAGGTTGAACCAACCGCCACCTATAAAGAAGGCAAAAATGACATTGACGAGCGCGGCACCCTCCAGAACAGCGAAGCGGATCAGGCTGGTCGTCTGCCAATCCTGGAACGCCGCCGCCTCGGCGGATTTACCCGGTTGTGGCTGGCTCATCGACCTGCCTGAATTGGTGAACACAGTCAGCGCCAGGCCAATGTTAACCGCGGCCAGGGCGATTCCAACCCATTCGACTTGCAGCCTGGAAAGCTCCGGCGTGGGAGGAAGTCCGATGAACAAGAGCAGCAACACCGCGACGAGGACAACGCCGCCGATCATTGCGCCATGAATGGCCAGGGCAACTCCGAGTTGTTTCTCCGCGTCGAACGGTTCGGATTGGGGATTCATGATGCGAAAACCGCCCGTGGCATGGATTGGGCCTTCCGAATACTACCCTATCTCGGCCTCGCTTGCGCCAGAAAGTCGAATCGCTGCCCCTGGCGCGACCCGTCGAGCGTGATGTCCATGGGGATCATCAGGGTGCCCGCGACAACCTTGCCCCGGTCCACGGTGATCCTCACGGGATACGACTTCCTCGACTTCGCCTCCACCGTTCCCTCGATCACCGGCGGGTCGGCCTTGAGTCCGGGGGGCAAGGCGAGCGCCACGGAATGCCTTTGCGGCCTGTCGCGGAAGTTCCGCACCGTCACGCTCACCATCGCCTGGTCGTCCCGCTGGAGGTCGACCCGGTAGGGGTATGCCGACACCCAGAACGGATCGTACTGGTACTCGTAGTCGGGATCGGGCAGCAGTTCGCGGTAACGGCGCGCGATGCGCTTCGACCATTCGTGGTAACGCTCCACGAACGGTCCGGGATTGGTCATGAGCACATTGTGGGCGCCCATGATGATGTCGGGCTTCAGGTCGCGGAGGTAGCGGCTGCCGAGGATGTAGCCCTCCTCGAGGATGGCGCTGTTGCGGGCCACGACGGCCTCATGGCCGTTCTGGGCCGGGTCGGACGGGTCGCCGAACAGGTTGTCGCCGGTGAAGGCGATCTTCTTGCCGTCGAGGTTCAGCCAGAGGCAGTTGCCGAACTCCGTCTGGCCGGGCATCCAGTCGATGTGGAGCTTGAGGCCCTCCCACTCGACGACTTCGCCGGGCTTGAGCGGCCTGTCCACCTTGAGGCCGGTGTATTGCAGGTTGTAGGAGGTGATGAGGGCGCAATAGTCGTAGCGCAGGGGGTTCTCCACCTTGTCGACGATGCGGTCGAGCGTCCATATTTGGGCGCCATGCTCCTTCTTGAGCGCCGCGCCAAGGGTGAAGTGGTCGCCGTGCATGTGGTTGATCCACAGGGCGTCGATCCTTTTCAACCCCAGGTGCTCCCGCATTTTCGCCACGAGTTCGGCCAGCAGCGTCTCGGGAAAAAGGCCGCAATCGAGGAGCAGGCCGCGGCCGCTGTCGGAGATGATGATGGCGAAGTTCTTCCCGGCGAGCGTGTCGGCGAACTTGTACAGGTGCGGCGTCACGCGGACGATCTGCGGGATGGGAGTCGGCGAGAGGATCGGGTCGGGCTTGGCGCGCTTGGTGAGCGAGTGGACGGGATACCCCCGGATGTAGTCGGGATGGAACTCCTTGAGCTTCCCGAGGTAGTCGGCCAGTTGCCGGCCCGCGTCGGCGATCACCGGCCCCTGCGAGGGAAAGGCGACGCCGGGGTTCATCCCGGCGAGCTTGGCGACCGAGTCGGTGAGCGCCTCGAGGCCCTTGGCGAACCCGTAGTCCCATTCGGTGTCGTACCAGTTGGACATCCTCGCGCCGTCATGGATGATTCCGCCGGTGAAGGCGCACGACTTCCCGCCGCGGGCCAGGGTGAAGGTCATTCCTCCGGGCGAATGGCCGGGCGTGAGCGCGCAGTTCACCTCGAGGCCGCGCCACCGGAACACCTCGCCGTGGGCCAGGACCCGGTCGAGCCTGACGGGCGCCGCGGGCGGCCTCACATAGCTGGCCCCGTGCACCGTATGCTTGTCGCCGAGGGTCGGCCGCCATTTCCGGAAGTCCAAAGGCTTCTCGAACAGCTCGCGCTCGCCCTCCGACGCGGCGAATTTCACCCCCGCCAAATTGGCTTTGCCGACCCCCTGGCACTGCTCGCGGTGGTGGTCGGTGAACAGGATCCAGTCGACCTTGCCGATCCCCGCCTTGCCCAGGTGGGGCAGCACGCCGCCGTCGCCGAGGTTCACGAGGATGGCGGAGTCGCCGTCGCGGATGACAAACACATTGCAGGTGTCGCGGTGGACGAGGATGTCGGGCCAGTCGGGGTGCGCCCGGACCAGTCCGCCCCCGGGCGCGCCGGGTTGATGCAGGGCCAGGCAGAGGGCGAGAAGGTATGGCGCGTTCAAGGCTTTGGCTCCATCGGTCGCGCGCCTGGCGCGGGGGAGAGTGCTTGGCGGCGCGTTTTCAGCGGGCCGACTGTGTCGCCAATTCCCGGGCCGCCTTGAGGAACTCGGCGGGGTCGTAGGCGTTCAACCGGCTCATCAGCTTGCGCTCCTCCTCGTCGTCAAGGCGCTGCAGCTGGTCCGCTGTTGATTTCTCAAGGATCCAAGAATTGAGAGTTTTAGATGTCACGTCTTCTAGATATCTGAGAAATCCTGGATTTTCTACAAGATTTTTTGCAGCATCATAATCGCCTCCAGACTTTATGAATTGAATATATCCAGCAAAAGATTTGGATGAAGGGTCTTCCTTTTTCTCATTTTTGACTCTAATTACATTTAGGATTAAATCCAATCTCGCCTGCCGGTTCGCGTAAGGATGCAGGTCCACCAGGTCGGACAATTTGGCGAGCGCCGCGATGAAGGCGGGCGGCTTCTCCTTGCCCGCCTTGAGGTCGCTGGCGATGACATCGGCGAGGCTGGCCAACTGGCGCGCCGCCTCGAAATCGGGAACGGGCTGGTCCGGCTTGCCCGCGCCCGGCTCGGTGAACGCCTCCAGCGCGTCCTTGAGGATCGCAGAGGCGCCCGCCTGATCCAGCGGCGCGGCCTTGGCGGCGCGGATCGCCGCGTCGCAGGCCTTCTCGAGGTCGAGGCACGCCTGCCTGATCACCGCCGGGTCGCCGAACTGCTGCACCGTGGTGCCCGCGGCGAGCTTGGCCAGCGAGGCGTCGAGCGAGGCGAGGTGCTCCCGGCCCGCCAGCCTGGCGGCGGCGCCCGCGAGCGTGGTGGCCCACATCCGCACCATCACCCGCCCCGGGAACACGCGGTGCCTTTCCTTGCCTGGCAGGTGGTAGCCGTAGCCGCGGGTCTGGCGGTATCCCGGATATTGCAGGTCGTGGTGGCAGGCGTAGCAGTCGGAGGTGGCCAGGGCCAGTTCGGGCCAGCGGGCCTTCCGCCGGGCGGCGTCCTCGGCCGGCTCGCCCTCGTCGCGGGTCGCCAGCTCGGGCCAGCGCACCAGTTCCACCTTGGGATCCTTGGCATCGAAGTCGGCGCGCTCGGCGACCAGGCGCGCCGTTTCTCGCAGGTTCACGAGCGCGCCCACCAGCGCCAGGCGAGTCATCTGGAACGGCTCGGCGTGGTAGCGCTTCCGGGTCGGCTCGTTCGCCATCTGCAGGTAAGGCACATCCAGGCCCTCGCGGTAATGCGGCGGCTGGTTGCGGCTGAAGGTCGCCGTCTCGATCGGCGGCAGGGGCGGGTGGCCGGCGGCGAACATCGCGTGGGTCACCACCTTGCCTTCCTGCGCGTTGCCGATGTGGCATGAGGCGCACAGCGTCGCGCGCACCTCGGGGTCGCGAAGGTTGCGCAGGCCTTTGTTTGCTTTTTCTAGAGAAGTTTTGCTGCGCCAATCAGGATATTGGTGCTCACCCACCCATTCCTTTGACGGACCATGACATGATGAGCATCCAATTCCTTCTGCTAAATCAAAAAAACCGGTGACATTGTTGGAAATTTCATGTTGCCCATGACAGTTTAAGCACCCAGTTGAAGCATCTGTAACATTCTTTTGCATTAATTTTCCAATATCTTGACCTCTTTTACCGAGTAAAACTGCATAAGCTTGGGCATGCTTATCGTAAGTTTTCCAAATTGAATATTCGGTTAACCAAACAAAATCAAAAGCTTTACTTTCATCCAAGCGTTTCGCAGTTGGTCTAATATGACAATTCGCACATTCACCAGCACCTTGATATTTCAATTTTTTATCAAAAGCTCCAATTCTCCCGGGTGTCAGCCACGCGGGATCCTGCGCCGGAACCATGAGCGAAAGGCCGAATCCAACCGCGATCGCCGCAAGCATGGGGGACACCTCGGAACGGGGGAGGTTAGCGCGCGGACCCCGCGATGGCTCCCAAGGCCGACTCCAGCCTCCTGAGCGCCGTTTCCCTGTCGCGCGCGGCCCGGCCCTCGTCGCTGTCGGCGCGCGGGCTGTCGTGGCCGGGCGGGAACTGGCCCTTGAGCAACTCCCTCATTTCAAGATACGGCTTTTCAAACGCCGCGTCGAAGCGTCCCTCGCGGCGGCGCAGGTCTTCCCTGAGCGCCGCCATCGCCAGGTACCGTTGCGCCAGTTCCTCCCATGACATGCTTCCGGCTGCCGCGGCCGTGTCGCGGGCCAGCCTCGCCAGCAATTCCGACTCGGCCATGGCCGTGAGCGGTTCACCGCCGGCGAGGGAGCGCGAACGCCTCGCCAGGGATTCCCCCGCCTGGAGCGCCAGCGTCCGCGCCTGCTCGGGAAGGGGCGAGGGGGCGGCCATCCGCGCCCGCAGGGCTAAGAGGGCCTCGTGCGATTCCCGGTCCGCCAGCGACAGGCTACCGGCCAGCCAGGTTTGCCAGGGGGCGCGGCCCAGGGGAGCCAAGGGCGCCTTCTTGAGCGGCGCCCTCACGCTGTCCACCGTCAGGTTCTTGTGGCAGCTGAAACAGTCCTGCTCGGCGAACTCGGGCCAGGCGCCGCCGCTGGCGGCTTGCCGCGCGCGCGACGCCGTCAACCTGGCCGCCGCCTCCGCGCAGGCCAACTGCCCCGACTGCCAGGTCCGCCAGCCCAAATCGGGAAACCTGGCCTGCTCCTCGTCCACCCGCCAGTGGGCCGGGTATTTGGCCAGCGCGCTCGACAGTTCGAAGTTCAGCCTGGGGTGCCCCGCCGCGATCAGGTCGTGGTTCACCTGCATGAGCGGCACATCGGCGTTGCCGACATGGCACGAGGCGCAGACCTTGGCCCGGCCGGCCAGGTCCTTCGTGTTCAGCAGGCCGAAATCCTTTTCCTTGGTTTCGGGGTCCAGTTCACGGAAACCGGACCGGGTGTGGGCGGCAAGCCAGCCTTTCGCCGGGCCGTGGCAACTTTCACAACTCACCGCGTCAACCAGGGTGAAGGCGGTGGAGGCCCTGGAAAGGTCGCCCTCGCCTGTGGCATGGCACGCCAGGCACCAGGCCGTCTGGCTGGCCGGGCCGGCACCGGCGCCGTACAGGTTGCGCACCATCCGTTGCGACCGTTCTGAAAACAGCGTTTCCCAAGCCTTGCGGTGCGGATCCTCCGCGTTCCAGGTCACGAATTCGGAACCCACCGCCCGGCGGTGCCCGCTCTTGTGGTGGCAAGAACTCGAGGTGCAACTGGCCGTGCCGAGATAATCGGGAGAATCAAGCCGGGTGCCGGAAAGACCCTTGGCCAGCACCTGCCCGCGAGGCGGCGGAAGGCGCGCGGGATCGGCGGCCAGCAGCATCGAGAGCGACGCCAGCAGGACGGCACCGGCGATCGCGCCGACGATCTTCCAAGCCATGGGAATTCACCGCGGGCCACTGCTCAAGGAATGCGGCAGACTCCCTTCCGATCCGCGTGATTGTTATTTTCACCCGCAAACCGCCTTGGTCAAGATGGGAGGCTTGGAATAACAAGGAAGTTTTGGCCGGCGAGCCCGCCTGACCGCTTTTCCTTGGACAAGGCCACCACGCCCGTTACGATGTTGGCCATCCCGCCCCCGGACAATTCAGGATTCCCGACAACCATGCACACCCTCCTTTCCGGCATCCTGTCAGGCTGCCTGCTGGCCCAGGCGCCCACCCTCAAGGCCCCCTCGCCGCTCGTCATTCCCCCGGGCAAGCCCACCGATGTCACGCTCACGGGGGCCAACCTCGCCGACCCGGTCGCCGTTCACCTGGACATTCCCGCGGCGATCACCATCCCCGCCGAGGCGAACAACGGAAAGGATGCCGCCAAGTTGCTCGTGAAGATCGCGCCCGACAAGTCGGCCGGGCCGGGTTTTCACGCGCTGAGGCTGGCAACCAAGCGCGGCACCTCCAACCTGAGGCTGTTCCTCACCGATGAACTTCCCGTCGTGGCCAAGGTGGAGGGAGTGAAGAAAAAGGAAACCGCTCCCGAGATCACCCCCCCCTGCGTCGTCACGGGCAGGGCCGACGCCGAACAGGCCGACTGGTACCGCCTCAAGGCGAAAAAGGGCGACCGCATCGTGTTCGAGATCCTCGGCCGCAGGCTGGGCAGCGCGGTCGACCCCCAGGTGACGCTGTTCGACGCCAAGGGCCGGGAACTCCGGGCCGGGCACAGCAACGACGCCCCGGGCGCGCAGACCGACCCCCGGCTGGTCCACGCCTTCGCCGCCGACGGCGAATACCTCGTGCAGGTTCGCGACACGGCGTGGCGCGGCGGCGAGGACTTCGTTTACGCGATGCGCGTCGGCTCGTTCCCGGTGGCCACCTGCGCCTTTCCGCTGGCCATCACGCGCGGGAAGGCGTCCCAGGTGGGCTTCGCGGGCCCGCATGTCGAGGGAGTCGCGCCCGTCGCCGTCACCGCGCCGGCCGATCCCGGCGTGGCCGCCGTCGAGGCCGTTCCCCGGTTCGGCAAGGACGGACTTCCCGGATGGCCCGTGTCGGTGATGCTCTCCCCGCTGGAGGAGCTGGTGGAGATCGAGCCGGCCGACCAGGCCCAAGCCCAGAAGATTCCCGTGCCCTGCGGCATTTCCGGCAAATTCCAGCGGAAGGGCGATTCGGACCGCTACTCGTTCGCGGCCAAGGCCAAGGACGAGCGATTCATCATCGAGGCGCAAACCTCCGAATTGGGCAGCCCCGCCGAGGTGCTGCTCACCATCCTCGACGCCAAGGGAGCCAAGCTCGCCGAAACCACCCCGACGCAGGCCCCCCGCCTCGACTTCAAGGCGCCCGCGGCCGGTGAGTTCACCGTGCTGGTCGAGCACCTGCACCTGTGGGGAGGGCCCGACGAGGTGTACCGGCTTCAGGTGGCGCCCCATGAGCCGGGCTTCGACCTCACGCTCGCCGCCGACCGGGTTGACATCAGGCAGGAATCCACCGCGGCGCTTCCCGTCCAGATCGTGCGTCGCGACTACGCTGGCCCGGTGGAGTTGTCGCTGACGGGCCCCGCCGGCCTGGCCGCCACGGGCACCATCGCGCAAGGCGCGCCGGCCAAGCCAGCCGACCCCGCCGGCAGCCTCACGATCAACTGCCCCGCCGGCCTCAAGATCGGGCTGGTTCCCGTATTGGTGACGGGCAAGGCCACGATCAACGGCAAGCCGGTCACCGTGGTCGCCAGCACCAGGCCGGCGCTTTCCACGGCGCTCGGGAACCTTCCGGTGCCGCCGGCGCGGCTGTCGCGGTCGGTGGCCGTGGCCGTGCTCGAGCGGGCCCCGTTCGCGTTGGCGGCCAAGGTCGACCCGGCGTCGGTGGCGCCGGGCAAGGATGCCGTGCTCACCATCACACTCACCCGCCGCGACGGCTTCGCCGAACCCGTGGCGCTGTCGCTGGCCGGCCTGCCGGCGAACGCCACCGCCGACTCCCCGACCATCGCCAAGGACAAGAACGAGGCGAAGATCACCGTGAAAACCAAGGGCAACACCCCGGTGGGCTCTCCGGCGCTGATCGTGACCGGCAAGGCCAAGGTCGGCGGCGCCGACCTTGGCGTCGCCGCGCCCGCGGTGACCCTCACGATCAAGAAATAACCACCCGCGGGCATGTCCCTTGGGGCGAACAGTCGTGAAACCAGCGGCGGGAATCCCATGGAATCGCCCCAACCGCCTCCCGAGGCCGTGAGCTTCCTGAAGCGGCACCGGCGGCTCAGCCGCAGGCACTTCATGGCTCAATCGGGAGGATCCGCCGCGGCGCTCATGCTCGCGGCCGAGCCGTCCCCCGAGGCCCTCAAGGCACTCCTCGCCAAGCTCGGCCCCTACCTCACGCCGCAGGCCTCCTTCCGCGATGTCTCGCGCGGCAAGCCCGTGCCCCACTCACTGCCTCCCGAGCGACTCCGCGAGGCCGGGCTCACCCGCGACACCTGGAGGCTCGAAATCCTCCCCGACCCGGAGCATCCCGCCACGCTCGGCAAGCGGTTCTCCCTGGCCGATGGCACGGCCATCACCTTCGACGCCTTCCTCGAGGTCGCCAAGACGCGCTCCGTGCGCTTCCCCAAGCTCATGACATGCCTCAACATCGGCTGCCCCCTCGGCATGGGCGTCTGGGAGGGCGTGCCCCTGAGGGAACTCGTCTGGATGGCCAGGCCCCGGGAAAACCTCAGGCGCGTCCATTACCACGGCTACCACAACAACGACCCCGCCCAGATGTTCCGCTCGTCCCTGCCCGTCGGACGCGTCCTCGAGGATCCCGACGGCCTCCCCCCGGTGATCGTCTGCCACAAGCTCAACGGCGAGTGGCTCACCCCCGAGCGGGGCGCCCCGGCGCGCATGGTCGTGCCCGAGCATTACGGTTTCAAGTCGGTGAAATGGCTCACGCGCGTGTTCCTCAGCAACCTGCCCCACGCCAACGACACCTACGCCGGGCAGAACAACGACATCGACAGCCCCATGAAGACCTTCGCGGCGACGCTGCATGTCACCGAAAAGCCCGTCGCCGGCAAGCCCATTGGCGTGACCGGATACGCCCAATCAGGAGTCTCCGGATTGTCGAAGGTGCAGGTATGGATCTCGCCCGCCAAGGCCGCCTGGAAGGACGACGATCCGTGGTTCGCCACGGCGCCCTGGACCGACGCCGCCATCCTGGGACCGCCCGAAAGCTGGCTGGGCGGCACCGTCCGCGACATCCGGGGACTCGACGCGCGCGGAACTCCCGCCCGGTGGCCGATGCGCCTGGCGATGGCCCATTGGGCCGTCCTGCTGCCGGGCCTGCCCGCGGGCGACTACACGCTGCGCTCAAGGACCATCGATGAGGGTGGCAACGCCCAGCCGATGCCCCGCCCGTTCCGCAAGGGCGGCCGGTGCGACATCGAGGAAATCGCCGTGCGCGTTTCCTGAGGCGCGGACAATGGCGGAAGCACAAGGGCCAGGGGCGTGTTGGATTCAAAAGCGGTCCTTTCCGAAGGGATGCCGGTTCGCCCCTCACTTCGTTCAAGGCTCTTAAGTATCTGGTGATCCAGCCCGATTCCGCGGCTTGAGAGCCCTGAACGAAGTGAGGGGCGGGTTGATCATGCCGGGAATCCCGACCTTGGCATTTCACCTATCGCAATCCAGCTCTCAAATTGGTGTTACTTCATGCCAATCATGGATTGGCCCATTGATGACAAATCCGCCCCATCATTCCGGATGGAGAACCCAACGAAAATTGGAACAAATGGGAAGCTTGGACAATGTTGACGGCGGCCTCAATCACCGATAAGCTTATTAGCACTTGATACCATCTGCTTGTGATTGATGAGAGGGCCGCCCATGTTTGATTCCTTTGGTGATAACAGCCGCGCCAAGCGTTCCAACCCTCGCCGTCCGAGCCTGGAACAGCTCGAAACCAGGCTCACCCCAACCATCAGTGTCAATCCCACCGATTGGGCCTACTACGAGACCCCAGCCAAGGCCCTCAACCTCGGGGTGCTCACCCGCGACGCCACGGCCACCCTCAAGCTTGACGGCAACGCCGATTGGATACGGTTCCAGACCCGCGACTTGGCGACCCGCAACGACCATGTCTTCATCACCGCTGAAAACGGCCAATCGCTTCTTCAACTGGAAGTGGTGAGGCCCAACGGCCAGCAGGTCGGCATCGCCGCGGGCCGCAATGTGGACTACACCGCCGTCAGCCTTGATGGCATGCCCAAGGGCGTTTACTTCGCCAAGGTCTCGGGCATCGGCGGGGCCACAGGCATCCGCTACCAACTGCATGTCGACGCCCCGGTCGTCATCCCCACCCGCGACGATGCCTTCGGCGCCAACAACACCAGGGCCCAGGCGCGCTTCGCCGGCGCGGTTCGCAACTCCACCATCATCATCGACGGCAAGCTGCCTAGGCAGGATGAGGACTGGTACTCGTTCCGGCTGGCGGGGAACTCGGGCCCCGGCAGCCGGGTGCTCGCCACCGCGCCGCTGGGCGCCAAGGTCAACTGGAACATCGAGGTGTTCGACAGGCAGAACAGGCTGGTTGATGCCAATTCCGGCGGTTCCAAGACCTTGGGCGTGTCGCTGGCCGGCAAGGCTCCCGGCACCTACTTCGTCCGCGTCTTTTCCGATGGCGGCCACGGCCTCGGAGACTACCGCCTGGCGCTCAAGTCGGTTCCGCCCGCCGCCGCGCCGTCCCAGTCGTTCGTCGTCACCCCCGCCAACTCGGCGCTGCCCAACGCCCGGCTCAACACGGTTGTCCAGGGCCTGCTTTCCGATGGCGAGCTTTCCCGGCAGGATTGGATTGGCGCGGGAGGCATCTTTGACACCGTCGAGGCCGACGGCAAGGTCACCGCGAGCGAGTTCAACAGCCTCAAGGCGATCATCGCCAACGCCTCGGTCATCGATGCCACGCAGTCAAGCCTCGGGTCGGCCCGATACCCGATGTACAATTATGTCTTCAACCTTGCCGGCAAGGTGATCAACGGCAACTTCGCCAACGCCACCTACCAAAACCAGCCGTTGGGCAACCTCGCGCCCAACAGCACCGCCACCCAACTCGGCCTGCTGGTCGACAAGTGGTTCCTCGGCCTCGACAGGCCCGACGCCGGCGACAACCCTTACCAGCAGGCCACGGCCAACCCTTTCTTCGGGCAGAATGGGCCGGTGCTCGACGACATCCTTCAAGGCGATGTCGGCGACTGCTATTTCCTGTCCTCCGTCGGCACGATCTTGTCGAAGGAAGTGGTTTCGGGATTCAACTACATCGCCCTTTACAACCCGTCCACGGGACAGGATCCCGACGGCCTTTTCATCGACAACGGCGACAACACCTACACCGTCAAGTTCTTTTTCCACAGCCAGTCCACGGGCCAAATGGTCGCCGACTATGTCACCGTCGACAATTACTTCCCGACATACACCACGCGTACCGACACCAATTGGACTTATGCAAACGGATATGGATCTTTCGCCAATCCAACCACTCCCATTTGGGTGGCTGTGATTGAAAAGGCGTTCGTGCAGGAAAATGCCTCGGCGGTCTGGTCGAGTCCTTCCGACACCGCGGATGTCCGCAACGCCTACGGCACGATCAACGGGCTTTATAATGGCAACCAGGTCCTCATGTACCTCACGGGACAAACAGGATACCTGAATACGACCGACCTCTCGAACCTCACCTACCAGCAAGTTGTCGCGGCCTACAACGCCGGCGTCGGCGTGGTCTTCGGCACGAAGCAAAAACCACCGGTCGATGTGAACACCGGCAGCGTCGCCAACAGCTACCCGCTTGTCGGCAACCACGACTACATGATGGTCGGCTTCAACAACGCCAACCAGACCATCCTGCTGCGCAATCCGTGGGGCTCCAACAAGACCTCAGGCGTTTACGACTCCACCAATCCTCCGGCAAGCGCGAGCCAAACCTACTTGATCATCGAGGCAAGCGTGCCTTTCCTGCGGACCAATTTCAACGGTTACTACGCGATCAACCCCAACAAGGTCTGACCGCGCCCAAGGGATGGGTCGGCCCGCTACTGGATCGCCTCGTCGTCGATGATGCCCCGCAGCACCTCCCGCAGCCTGGCCAGCACCCGGCTGCGGGCGATGTACACCGCGTTGCGTGAAAGTCCCAGCCGGCGGCCCACCTCCGCCGGGTCGCCGTCGCCCAAATACACCTCCTCGAAGGCGGCCCAGGTGTTCGGCTCGAACTCCTTGCGGATCACATGCAGGCCCCTCAGCAGGATTCCCTCGCAGTAATCCGCCGCCCAGGTGCCTCCCGAATGGCGGTCGCGCACATCCCCCGCGCCGCTGGCGTCCAGGCCCGCCTCGTTGCGACCGCTCCTCAGGCGCCTGATCTTGTTGACCGCAATCGCCCTGAGCCACGCCCGGAACGCCCCCGGGTGCCTGCGCTCGAACTTGTGGATGTTGTTGAACACGAACAGCGCCACCTCCTGGGCGACATCCGCCGCGTCGGCGCTCTGCACGCCATGGTCCATGTTCCAGCGCACCATCAGCGGGCCATAGATCTTGAGGAACCTCCGCCACGCGTCGGTCTCCGCTCCCGATTGAAGCTCGCCGATCATGGTGACCGAGGTCAGCAACCCGTCCTTGCGTTCCCCATCCCTCATCTCCTCATCCTTCCTGGATTCCAACGCCATGGTCACCCGCCTCCCCCCCGTTGAGATGCCTCACGAACCAATCCCTCGCCAGGCGCGCCACTTCCTCGATGGCCCCCGGCTCGGGAAACAGGTGCGTCGCGTCCGGCACGACCGCCAAGGCGCACTCGCACCCGTTCAGGCCCGCCAGGGCCGACTTGTTAAGCTGGGCGACATGAAGGTCGGCGCCCCCGACAATGAGCAGGGTCGGCGCCTCCACCTCGTCCAGCCAATCGATGGCCAGGTCAGGCCGGCCGCCCCGGCTGACTATGGCGTCGACCCGCCCCGGCCGCCGCGCCGCGGCGACCAACGCCGCGCCGGCGCCCGTTCCCGCGCCGATCAACCCGACCGGCCACCCGTTCATCCACTCCGAGTCACCCAGCCAGTCGATCGCCCGTACCAACCTTTCCGCCAAGAGCCCGACATTGAACAGCGCCTCGGGCAACCTCTCCTCGTCGGGCAGCAGCAACCGCAGCATCAGCGTCGCCAAGCCGTGCCGGTGCAGCACCGAGGCGATCTGGCCGTCCCGGTGGGCGAACCGCCTGGCGCCCACGCCGTTGGCGAAAATCACGATGCCCCGCGACCCATCCCCCGCGCGCAATTGGCCGATGATCCTTGTCTCGGGCAGGCTGATCTCCACGGGATGATCCGCCTGACGACATGCGACAACCATGGCACCCCCCTTGGTTTCGTCAGGATCCCGCCTTGGCCGGAGCGTTCACCTCGTCCAGTTCCAAATGCAGCCTGACCATGAGCCTCAGCAAATGCCCCACGGTGATGCCGTGCCGGCTGGCCGCCCTCTCGAGCGCCTCCACCTGCGACGAGGGCAACAGCAAGGCCACCTCCGCAATGTCTCCGGCCGGCCATGGCCGGGCACCCATCGCCATCGCGCCTTCCTCCCTGGTTGTCACTGGCATGTCCGTTGCCTCCATCCGCGCGGTTCCTTCGCCTCTCGTGGCCGCCAGGTGAAATGACGGCCGGGCCCGGGACGCCGGCGGCGGCAGCGGCATCCATCGGGAGCCAACTGCGGCGCCAGCGGGCCACGGCCGGGCCCGGCCGGGGCTCACAACGCCTTGATGGCGATCTTCCTCGCCTTCGACTCGCCGGTTTTCGGCAGGCGCACCGTCAGCACGCCGTTCTGGTAGTTCGCCTCGATCTTGTCCTTGTCGATGCCGCCGGGCAGCAGCACCGATTCGGCGTACTGGCGATCCTGCACCGCCACGGCGCCCTTCTCCTTATGCTCGGCCTTGTGGGTGGCGCGCAGCGTCAGCCGGTTGTCCTGCACCCGCAGGTCGAAGTCGTTCGCCGCGAAGCCGGGAGTCTCGGCCACCACGATGATGGCGTCCTCCTCGTCGCGGATGTCCAGGCCCCAGGGACTGCCGTTCTCCTCCCAGGGTTGCCCCCAGCCGGCGTCGAACCGGTTCAGCATCCGGTCGAATTCGTTCCTCATGCGGTCGATGATGCCGCCGAATGCGCCGATCCGAAATGGCGTGAAGGGCAAAAGGGTGGATTCGTCGCGAACGACCTTGCGCGGGGCGATCTGGGTTGTCATCGATCTTCTCCTTGAGTCTGCGAAATGGTGAAACCAAATGAAAGTTGGCGGGCTCCCGGGTTGGGAATCCTGCCGGTTGGCCGGGTGCCGGGCCCGATTACGGCGAACGGCGGTCGGCGGCTTGGGGCAGGCGGCGCCCGGCATCCCGGCGCGCCATACGGAGGACTTAACCCCATGGGATCGCCTCCTGTTCCGGCACGGTCCGCGGCTCGGTGCTTTCTCGCACGCACAACCGCACGATGGCTCCGCCCCGATCGCGGCACTCGACGCGGAACATCATCTCGAGCGTGCGGTCGCCCACGGCCGGGCAGCCGTTCCACGGGGTTCGGCTAGCATCGGCCCTCTGCACGGCCTCGATGCCGCGCACCAGGCCCGGGAACCGGGCCAATCCGCCGTCGTTGTGCCTCGTGCAGGTGAAGTGGCCGCAATCGGGGCATTGCCGCACCAGCTGGGCGATCCCCTCAAGCAACGCGGGCACCAACCCCGGCTCGCGCCCGACATTCATTTCGGCGTCGCTGAAGTAGACGGTGGTTTCCATGTCTGGTCTCCCGGCGACTCCCCGGAGTCGCAGCCGCTCTCATATGCGCCGGGAACGGAGTGGCTTTCATGGCTGGATAAAATTTTTTTTAATATAAAATTATTAAATTTATATTTAATATTATCAAAAAATATCACGGGGATTCCCAGGAACAGCGGCACCAGCGCCACCCAGCGCCAGCTGGTGCCGCGGGCCTTCAGGCATTCCCTCACCCGCGCCAGGCTCGGCCTCCGCCGCGGATTGGTGTTGGTCAGCCACTGGATCGTCCGGACCTGATGGCTGCTCCAGGGCTTGCGCGACGCCCATTGGAGGCGCTCGAGCACGCGCCCCAGCGAGAACAGGTCGCCCTCCGGCCATGGCGGGTGCCCGGCCTCGATTTCAGGCGCCATGTAGCCGGCGGTGCCCGCGTGCCGGATCGGAAGGGTGGAAAGGCCCAGGTCGAACAGCAACGCGTGGACTTCTCCCCGATCGTCGATCCGCACGAGGATGTTCTCGGGCTTGAGGTCGCGGTGGCAGAGCCCCGTGGCGTGGATCGCCTCCAGCCCGGCGACGATTTCCAGCGCCAGCCGCAGGCTTTCCTCCTGGTTCAGCGACTCGCCACGATCATCCAGAAACTGGTTCAGGGTTTTCCCGTTCGTGTAGGGCTGAACCAAAAAACGCGTGGGCCCGTCGCGGTCGCAGTCGAGGATGCGCACCACCCGGTCGTTGCTGATGCGGGCGATCGCCCGGGCTTCCCGCTTGAAGCCGTTTTTGCGCGAAAAGCATCCCGGAACCCCGGGACGGAACACCTTGAGCATGACATGGCGTTCCAGCACCGTGTCATAGCCATGGAAAACAATGCTCGAGGCCCCCTCGCCCACCTTGTCGATCACGCGGTAACGCGACAGGCGCCCGAGGTCGCCCTCCTTGAGAGGGGGCTTCAGCTTGGGTGTCAGGAGTGGCGTTCCGGTTTTGATCCAGTCGCGCGCCCATTCCGGCGTGCCGAGAGGCGGCTCCGCCATCGCGAGCCTGGTGTGGGGCAGCAACTCCCACAGTTGATCCAGTCGCGCGGAGCAACCCGGGCACTCCTCGATGTGGTTTTCCAATTCCTCCCGGTGGCGCGTCGGGAGGTTGCCCGAGAGAAACCGCGACAGCGTGTCGTCGTCGGGGCAGGATGGGTCATCAGGGCAGGATGGCTGGCACATATTTCATATCCGGATGCGTATATGACTTGGGTTTCCGCATCCGTGCCGACTACCGGCGCGGGTATCCTGACCCGCGCCACGGAGTTTCCTTGTCAACTCGAGGGTGCGCCAGGCACCGGGAAATGAATGGGACGACGGCCATTGCCGGACAGGACCGGCGTTGGCTGGCGGTTGGCGACCGCGGGGAAGTTCATCCCCATTGTCCAAACGAAAGGGCGGTTCTTCCCTACGCTGTGATCCAAGGTTGAAACAGCGTTGCCGTTCGACTCCCTGATGCCCTGCAAACAGTTGGACCGGTCGCCGATGCCGACTTCGGTCCAGACCACGGCGCTCATGCAACATCTCCAAGGAGCGGAAAAAGTTAATTCGGGAAGCATGGAAAGTAAACACAATTTAGAAATTTTGGTTAATTTATTATTAATTAAAATAAGGTCAGCTGTCAACAAAATTTAACTTAATTATGAAATTATTCATGTTATCAATCATGATTTGTCTCCTTTCGGAAGATGGCAAAGAGCGGATTTCCACCGGGAATCATCGCGCCGGGAACCAGGAACGCCCGGCCCCGGTGCCGGATGGTCGTGGAGACCACCCGGTCGGCCACTTCAAGCGCGTCCATCGCCAGGCCCTCGCGATTCTCGGGCCATCCCTCGCGCACCAGCAGGGTTTCCACGCTGCCCGCGTCCGCCGCCGACACGAGTCGGTTCAGGTCACTCTCGGCCCGCTTCGTGCCTGCGAGGGCATGAGCCTGTTCAACGGCCTCGTCTCGCGCCGCGTTTCCCTGACCTTGGAGCAAGGCGATCGCCTTTTCCATGAGATGGTTGTCGCACATCCGGTCGGGATTGCCGGCGATGCCTCCCGGCGCGATCGCCGGATGCGCGCTCGCCTCGCGGTAAACCGGCCAAAGCGAGGCCACCGAGGCCAGCAAAAGCGGCGTGCCATCGGATTCCAGCGCGGCCATCACCGCCTCATCAATCTTCTGGCAATAGCGAAGGGTAAGGTCCTTGGCATCGTCGATGCCCACGCCATGGCCGTGGTACATGACGCCGGCTCCCGCGATCGACCCCGGGGCGACCGTGTGAAGCGATATGGCGTCGTCGCGGTCGTGCGCCGGAACCGCCTCCTCACGACTCGCCGGCGCCCCGGGCATGTCGATCTGTCGGGCCCGGCCGGACTCGCAGCGCAACAGCCTCGCCCCGTTGGAACTGAAGGCGAGCAAATGGAACCGCGCGCAGCGGCCCACCATTCCCAAAAGCGGCATCACTCGGAAACGCCCGCCCACCGCCACCAGCGGCGCCGGGGTGGCCGGCAACCGCAGCGCCAACGAAAAGGCTGGAGAGGAGAAGCAGGCCAAGCCAAGCCCGGGATCGCGCCAGACCCCGATCGACTTGAGGATGTTCGTCGCCGGGCGCATGAGCCTGCCTCGCTCGGCGGCCGAGGCGCCCTGGCCGGCCAGCAGGCCGTCCGCGGCGCGGACGAGGTTGCGCCAATGGGTGGCGTCCTCCTCGGAGCCTCCGGGGTGCCCGGGAGAGTAGATCGAGACGCACGGGGGGACATGGTCGAGGCAGAGGTCCCCCAAGTCGGACGGCTGAAGGTGGCGCACCGATCATCCCCCCCCGGTTTGCGGACGGCCGGCGGGTTGTTCCCGTCCGGGCCGCCACATCCCATCCCTTGAGGAATGACGATCTTTCAGATCCGGCGAGCTTCAGGCGCGCGCCGCAGCGCGGTATCGGCGGACCAAGTCGACGGCCTCATCGTCGCCCACCTGCGCAAAGTCCCGGTAATACTGGCCGACAGCCTGAAACCCCTCGGGCGAGGACAGGCAAGCCACCTCGTCGCAATGGACAGCAATTTCAGGCAGGCTGTCGGGAGCTGAAACGGGCACGGCGGCGACAAGCCAGGCGGGCCTTCGGGCCCGCGCCGCCATGAGCGCCGCGATGAGCGTCGATCCGGTCGCCGCGCCGTCATCGGTCACGATCACTGTCCGGCCATCGGCAGGTTGCGGTTCGTCGTTGCCCCTGAACAGCAGTTGCCGCCGCGCGATCTCCGCCATCTGCCTGGCCTTCTCCTCATCCACATACGCCGGTGACGGTGCGACGACGGCGCACACCGCCCCATCCATGTGGCAGTGCCCTCCCTCGGCGACCGCCCCGATCGCCAACTCGGGATGGCCCGGCGAATGGAGCTTGCGCGCCAGCACCACATCGAAGTCGGCGTCGAGTTCGCGGGCCAGAGTGACGCCGGTGACAACGCCCCCCCGGGGGATCCCCAGGACGAGGATGTCGCCCCAGCCCTTGTCCCTCAACTCCACGGCAAGCAGGCGCGCCGCGTGCTCGCGGTCGCGGAACATCAGGTCTTGGCGCATGTCGATTCTCCAGGAAATGGTCGCAGGAACCTCAGGAACCAGTCCCGGGCCATGGACGCGACCTCCTCCATGGCGCCGGGTTCGTGGAACAGGTGGGTGGCTCCGGGAACCACCTCCAGCCGCGCGTGGCACGGCAGCCTCTCGTAGGCCATCCTGTTGAGCTCGAGCACCTCGTGGTCGTCGCCACCCACGATCAGCAGCGTGGGGGCGAGCACCCGGGGCAGTTCCGCGAGCGCCAGGTCGGGCCTTCCCCCCCGCGAAACCACGGCGCCAACGCGCCGCGGATCACGCGCCGCGGCCATCAGCGCCGCTCCCGCGCCCGTGCTGGCGCCGAACAGGCCCACCGGCAGGTCTTCCAGTTCCGGGTCGGCGGCGGCCCAGGCCGAGGCGCAATTCAGACGCTCCGCCAGCCTTTCCAAGTCGAACACGATGCGGGAGTCGATCTCCTCGTCGGCGGTGAGAAGGTCGAGCCTGAGCGTCGCCAGGCCGGCTTTGCCAAGCACTTCCGCGACAAGGGCGTTGCGCGGGCTATGCCGGCTGCTTCCGCTGCCATGGGCGAAAATCACAAGGCCCCGGGACTTCGGTGGCGCCCGGAGGATTCCCTCGAGCCTGACGCCCGGGCCTTTTATGCCGACAGTTTGCTCTGCCACGACCATGATCCGGCCTCCATAACGGGAGGATGAAGCCGACGGCCGTGGCTAGCCGCCCTAGTATACGCTCGGGGAACGGTGGCCAAGGGGGGCGACACGATGGCGGGCGGAAAAAAGCGCCTGGTGGTGGGCGTGACGGGAGCCACCGGAATCGCCTACGCGGCCCGGTTGCTTGAAATGCTCAAGGGAACCGGCGTGGAGAGCCACCTCGTGGTTTCGCGGGCGGCCGACATCACCAGGACCCAGGAAACCGGAATGTCGGCCGATGAACTCCGCGGCCTGGCCGATGTCAACCATGCCCCGGGAAACATCGCAGCTCCCCTGGCCAGCGGATCGTTCCGGACGATCGGCATGGTCATCATCCCCTGCTCGATGAAAACCCTCGCCGAGGTCGCCACCGGCATGGGGGAATCCCTCGTCTCGCGCGCCGCCGATGTCACCCTCAAGGAACGCAGGCGACTTGTGCTGGTGACGCGCGAGACGCCCCTGAACCTCATCCACCTCCGCAACATGACCGCCGCCACCGAGGCCGGCGCCATCATCTTCCCGCCCGTTCCGGCCCTTTATTCCGCGCCCAAGACCATTGACGACATGATCACGCAGACTGTCGGCCGCGTGCTCGACCTGTTCGACATCGAGGTTTCCGGGCTCAGGCGGTGGGGCGAGGAGATACCGGCGCCCGGCCGTCAGGACTGAGGGGTACCGCTCCATTCCAGCAGGCTTACGGGAAGGCCGTCGGGGTCGGCAAGCGTGACCAGGCTCGCGCCCCACGAGGTTGTCGCGGGCGCCGGCAGGCCCATGGCCAGGGCGCGCCGCGCCAGGCCCGAAACCTCGACCACGAGGTGGACCCGCCCGCCATGTTCCCCGGCGATGGCGGCGGCCTTTTCCCGCGAGGCGTCCATCAGTTCCACGCGCAGGCCTCCGAGGTCGAGCAACATGCCGCGCGCCCCCGCGCGATCCCACGACTTCTCCACGCGGCCACCCAACCTGTCGCGGTAGAACGCCGCCATGTCGTCGTAGCGTTGGGTCAGCAGGCTCACGAACCCCATGGCCATCTCCCTTTCCCGGGCCCCTTGGCCGATTTCGGAGCGGATCACCAACCGGCATGTCGCCCCGCTCCACCCGTGGACGCGGCTTGGAACTTGAAAGATACCCGAAAGGCGGTGGCCGTTTCGCATTTCGGGAATCGGGATCGACCCTTCCTCCCATCCACCGCGATGAAGTTGGGTTGCAAAAGACCGGGGAACGGCGCCGCCAGTTGCGCCTTGTGAGCCCCGAACGAAGCGAGGAGCCACCGCGGGCCATCAACCCGTTCACCCCCTTGGGAATTCGGGCCGGGGCCGCGCGGGACTGGAGCGGGGCGGGCGTGGCGGTAGAATCGAGTCTTTCGTTTCCCGCCACTCCCAGGAACGACCTTGCCATGACCCCGCTCCGACTGCTGCCGATCGCCCTTGTGCTCGTCGCCTTGCCGGCCCGCTCCCAGGAATACAAGAGCGGCATCAACTGGCCCGAACCGAAGGTGGTGACGCCTGGAACGCTAGGTGGCGCGCCGTCGGATGCCATCGTGCTCTTCGACGGGAAAGACCTGTCGGCCTGGAAGAACGGCGACAAGTGGATTGTGGCCGACGGGGTCGCCACCGCCGCCAAGACGGGCATCAGCACGAAGGAGTCGTTCGGCGACTGCCAGTTCCACATCGAATGGGCCACGCCCGAGAAGGTCGAGGGCAAGGGCCAGGGCCGCGGCAACAGCGGCGTCTACTTCATGGGCCGCTACGAGCTTCAGGTGCTCGACTCGTTCGAGAACCCCACCTACTTCGACGGCCAGGCCGGCGCCATCTACAAGCAGTTTCCGCCGCTTGTGAACGCCAGCCGCAAGCCCGGCGAGTGGCAGGCCTATGACATCATCTTCACCGCGCCCCGGTTTGATTCCGCGGGCAAGCTCGCCAGCCCCGCGCACATCACCGCCCTGCACAACGGCGTGCTCATCCAGAACCATGCCGAACTCAAGGGCGGGACCTTCTTCGACAAGCCGCCCAGCTACGCGGCCCATCCGCCCAAGGGACCGATCGACCTCCAGTACCACGGCAATCCGATGCGTTTCCGCAACATCTGGGTGCGTGAGATCAAGCCCCTGGTTCCATCGGCCAAGTGAGCGCCATGTCCGAAACCATGCAGCAGCGGGCCCCAAGGCCCAATGACGACGCCTGGGCCCTGGCCATCGGCCTGGGCGTGGTGGCGCTCGCCCTGTTCGGGCTGGCGGGCGCGCAACCGCTCGGCTGGGCCGCCCGCTTCGAGGAATGGGTGATTCCGGCCAAGGCGGTCCGGCCCGTCGCGTGGGAGGTGCCGGGCTGGCTTTCCCTGGTCGCCACCATTGCCGCCGTTTCCGCCGTGCTCACGGCCCGCCTGGCGGCGCTCGGCAGGCCCCTGGCCGCGTCGCTGGGAGCCTCACTCGCCGTCGTGCTTCTCGGCCTTGGAGCCTATCTGCTGGGGCACCAGGCCTGCGTCGCCGCCACCGACGACAGGAAGTTCATCCTTCCCTTCCGCCTGGGCCTCACCGGCGAGGCCGGCTACCTCGTGGCGTTGGCGGCCGGGCTGGTTTTGGGAAACCTGTTTCCCCGGGCGGCAATCGCCATCGCACCCGCCGCGCGCACCGAGCTGTTCATCAAGACCGCCATCGTGCTCGTCGGCGTCAGCCTCGCCGCCAAGACCCTCGGCCAGCAGGCCGCCGCCAGCCGGGTTCTGCTGCGGGGTGTCGCGGCGATCGCCGAGGCTTATCTCCTGTACTGGGGCCTCGTCTACCTGCTGGCCCGAACCGTCTTCCGGTTTCCGCGCGAGTGGTCGGCGCCGTTGGCCTCGGGCATCAGCATCTGCGGCGTCTCCGCCGCGATGGCCACCGGCGCGGCGATCCGCGCCCGCTCGGGGGTGGCCGTGCTTGTCTCGTCGCTCGTGGTCGTGTTCTCCACGATTGAACTCGTCGTGCTGCCGTTTTTGGCCCGCTGGCTCCTGCCGGAACACCCCATGGTCGCCGCCGCCTGGATGGGACTGGCCGTGAAAACCGACGGCGCCGCCGTCGCCGCCGGGGCCGTCACCGAGGCGCTCTACCAGCCCGGCCCGGGCAACCTCATGGTGGCCACCACCACCCTCATCAAGGTGTTCATCGACCTGTTCATCGGCGTCTGGTGCTTCGTGCTGGCGGTCGCCTGGCAGCGCTGGTTCCGCCCGGAGCCTGCCGACAAGGTCCGCTGGATGGAGATCATCGAAAGGATGCCCCTGTTCCTTGTCGGGTATTTCCTCGCCTTCTTGGGCCTGATGTTCCTTGGCAACCAGTGGCCGGCAACGCTCGGAGGCATCAAGCTGGTGGAAGGACAGACCGAGGCGTTCCGCAAGCCCCTCTTCGCGCTCGCCTTCCTCTCCATCGGCATGGCGACCGACCTGCGCCGGCTCGCCTCCCCGGGAATGGGCCGGCTGGTGCTCGTCTACCTCGTCTCCATCTTCGGGTTCATCATCTGGATGGCGCTCGCCATCTCGTGGATCTTCTTCCACGACATCCCCGCCCTCCCGGTTCCGGTGACGCCATGAACAACGACCAGCGCGAACTCCTCGCCGAACTCGATTCCAACCCGACGGAGCCCTTGGCGCGCGGGGAGATCATCCTGGTGGGAAGCTGTCTGGCCCTGGGAACGGCGCTGCTGGTGGCCCTGGCCCTGCTCCTGTGATTCCGGGCGGGGCGCCCCGCGCCCGGATGCTCCCGCGGGGAATCGGATTCCCGTGCCAGCTTCTTTTCTTGCCATGTTGGCAACGCAAGCTCTTCAAATCATTTCCGAATCATGCCGGTTGGCCCCTCACTTCGCTCACGGCTCTCTTGCGCGTCTGGTTATGAGGTCCGGTGCCGCGGCTTGGAGGCTCCCGGCCACTTGAGGGACACACCGGGCCCTCGGCTCGTTGATTCCGCTTGTGACGCCACAAAACAGTCGGGGGAGCCGGAGGCTCCCCCGATGAGGCGTGGGCGACGCGCCGGGTCGGTTAGTGCTTGCCGGGCGCGGCGGCGGCGTGGTCGGCCGGCGGCAGGACATCATAGTTGCGGGTCATGTAGTCGGTGAACATGAATGTCAGGAGCACCGTCAGCATGAACAGCGACATCGCGATGACCAGCTTGGTGAGCGGCGTGCTCTCCCACACATGCATGAAGAACAGCACCACCAAGGCCGCCTTGATGACGGCGATGCCGAGGGCCACCGGGGTGCTCAGGGCGCCCAAGTCCATGCGGGCGGTGAGCCAGGTGACAACCGTCAGGACGCACAGCGCCAGGAAGTTGGCCCAGTAGGTCCAGGCCTTGGCGGGGGGATGGAGTGACATCGGGAAATCTCCAGTCGTATCCGGCGTTGGTCAGTGCCCCGCGCCGAGGTGGGCGCCCAGCAGGTACAGGAGCGGGAACAGGAAGATCCACACGAGGTCGACGAAGTGCCAGTACAGGCCGATCGACTCGACCGGCACATAGTAGTTCGCCGTGTAGTAACCGTTCCAGGCATAGGCCATGATGACCGCCATCACGCCGAATCCGATGACCATGTGCAGCGCGTGCAGGCTGGTCATCGAGAAGTAGAGGAAGAAGAACAGCTTGGCCTGCTTCGCCTCGGGGTTGCGGGCGTCGGACTCGACATAATTCGCGGGAACCACGGGGGAGTTGAAGATGTAGCCCTTCAGCTCGGGTCCGTGGGAATCGTGGCCGTGGCCGCCATGCTCGCCCTCGGAGTGCTTCTCGCGGGCCCAGGTCCAGTTGAAGTCGGAGGTGGGAAACACATGGAGCTGGGCGTCGTGCTTCCACTCGAAGTACTTGATGCCGAGGAACAGCCCGCCGAAGACGATGGTGGCGCCGAGCCAGGCCACGATCGCCTTCGACTTGCCCTGCTGGGCGGAGCGGACGGCGAAGGCCATCGTCACGCTCGAGAAGATCAGCACGATCGTGTTGATCGCGCCGAGCATCGGGTCGAGGATGTTGCTCGCCTGCTCGAACACCTTCTCGAACTTGTAGCGGTAGATCGTGTAGGCGGCGAAGAGGCCGCCGAAGAACAGGACTTCCGTCGTCAGGAACATCCACATGCCGAGGTTGCCGGCATCGTGCTGCTGTTCGACGCTGACGAAATGGTGGGCCAGCTCATGGCCGTGGCCATGGTCGTCGTGCGCCTCTTGGGCGTGTTTCTTCTCAGTGACCTGCAAGGGCGCTCTCCTTGTTGAAAAGCGTGTCGTACTTGTAAGGCTCCCCGGTCACGACCGGAGTCTCCTCGAAGTTGTGCGGCGTGGGGGGCGACTCGGTGTGGGTCCAGTCGAGGGTGGTGGCGCCCCATGGGTTGCGGCCAGCCTTCTCGCCAAAGAACACCGACCAGGGCAGGTAGAGCAGGGGCAGCAGGTAGCCGACTCCCAGCACGGTGGCGCCGGCCGAGGAGAAGACATTGAGCACCTGGAACTCGTCGGGATACTCGTGGTAGCGGCGGGGCATGCCGAGGTAGCCGACGAGGAACTGCGGGAAGAAGGTGAGGTTGAACCCGACGAAGATCAGGATCGCGGACATGCGCGCCGGGAACTCGGGGTACATCCGGCCGAACATCTTCGGCCAGATGAAGTGCAGGCCGCCCATGAACCCGACGATCGCCCCGCCCACCATCACATAGTGGAAGTGGGCCACGACGAAGTAGGTGTCGTGGAAGTGGATGTCGGTTCCCAGGGTGGACAGGAAGAGGCCGGTCATGCCGCCGATGGTGAACAGCCCGATGAAGCCGTAGGCGTAAAGCATCGGGGAGTCGAACGAGATCGACCCGCGGAACAGCGTGGCAAGCCAGGTGAATACCTTGATGCCCGAGGGGATGGCAACCGAGAAGGTGAGCAGCGAGAAGAACATCGCGGCGTAGGGTGACAGGCCCGAGGTGAACATGTGGTGCGCCCAGACGATGAAGCTGAAGATCGCGATCGCCAGGCTGGCGCCCGCCATCATCGAGTAGCCGAAGATCGGCTTGCGGCTGAAGGTGGAGATGAGCTCGTTGGTCACGCCCAGGGGCGGCAGGATCATGATGTACACGGCCGGGTGGCTGTAGAACCAGAAGAGGTGCTGGTAGAGGATCGGGTCGCCGCCAAGCCGCGGGTCGAAGATGCCCACGCCCAGCAACCGCTCCACGCCGACCAGGGCCAGCGTGATGGCGATGACCGGGGTTCCGAGCAACTGGATCACGCTGGTGGCGTAGAGCGCCCAGACGAACAGGGGCATCCGGAACCAGTCCATGCCCGGGCAGCGCATCCGGTGGATCGTCACGATGAAGTTGAGGCCCGTGAGGATCGACGAGAACCCGAGGATGAACAGGCCCGTCGCCGTCAGCAGCACATTCGAGTTGAGGTAGGTGGTGCTGAGGGGGGTGTAGAAGGTCCAGCCGGAGTCGACGCCGCCGCCGATGAGGGCGACCAGCGTGAAGCCGGCGCCAATCATGTACACATACCAACTGATGAGGTTGAGCCGGGGGAACGCGACATCCTTGGCGCCGATCATCAAGGGCAGCATGAAGTTGCCCAGCGACGCCGGAACCAGCGGGATCAGCACGAAGAACACCATGATCACGCCGTGAGCCGTGAACGACTTGTTGTAGAAGTCGCTCGACATCAGGTCGCCCTTGGGCGTGATGAGCTCGGCGCGGATGAGGCTGGCGTAGAAACCTCCGAGCACGAACATCGCGCTCATGGCCACGAGGTAGAGGATGCCGATCCTCTTGTGGTCGAGCGTCAGCAGCCACGAGGCGATGCTGGTCTCGTGGTTGAGGTAGTCGACGCCGCCCCCGTGGCCGGGGTCCTTGCTTCCCGCGGAGGCGGGAGGCGCGCTCGTGATGATGGTGCTCATGGTCTTTCCCTCCGGTTGGGCTCCCGTGTTCATGGACGGCCGGCCGGCGCGCCGAGCGCCGTGGGGGTCGTCGTGTGTTCGTTGCGGGCGGGCGTCTGCCCCTTCTTCAGCGACTTGATGTACGCGATGAGCTGGAACATCTCGTCCTCGCTCACGAGGCTCTCGTCATACGCCGGCATGATCGAGGGATACTGGTAGCCCGCGGCGATCTTGGCGCTGGGGTACCTGATGCTCTCCCTCAGGTAGTTCTCGTCGGCCAGCACCGTCGCGCCGGGCGCCACCGGGCTCCCCTTGTCGAACGACAGCGGGATACGCTTCATGTGGATCTCCTCGAGCGACGGCGCCCGCGCCTGCGACTCGCCCGCGTGGCAGGTCACGCACTGCAGCTTGGCGAACAGCTTGCGCCCCTGCACCGCGTCGCCCAGCTCGGCCTTCTCGCTGAGCCACTTCTGGTAGTCGGCTTCCTCCATCACGGTGATCTTCCCGATCATCCGCGAGTGCTCGGTGCCGCAGTACTCCGTGCAGAAGATGTGGTACACGCCCACCTGGGTCGGCTGGAACCACAGCGTCGTGTAGCGGCCCGGCACGGCGTCGCTTTTCACCCGGAACGCCGGGATCGAGAAGCTGTGAAGGACATCCTCGCTGGTGATCGTCAGCTTGACGGGCTTGCCCACCACCGCATGCAGGGCGTTGATCTCCCTCTGGCCGCCCGGATACTGCGCCTTCCACATCCACTGCCTGCCGACGATGTAGACATCCATCGCGTCCGCGGGCGGCACCACGAGCTCGGCGTAGACCTTCACGCCCCAGGCGAACACGATCAGGCAGATCACCGTGGGAATCGCCGTCCAGCCGATCTCAAGCAGCATCGATCCGTGGTACTGGGGGGGAACCTGGTCGTCGGCCCGGCGGTAGTACAGCACCGAGAACAACACCAGAAGGCCGAACACCAGGGCCGTGATGCCGATGTTGAGCGCCACGATGAACAGGTAGAGGGCCTCAACCGACGGGGCCACCGTGGAAGCCGATTCCGGCCATATCGGAAAATCCCACATGGTTTCCCAACCTTTCCTTTCAACCGCCCGCGGCGGGAGCCACCCGCGCGGGTTCGGCCTTCCGGCCAATGAGCCTGTTTCCAAAGATGATGAACGCCAGGGCGATGATCGTCACCACGGCCGCGGCCTGCACCAGGCGGATCACCGCCCAACTGTATTGTCCGCTGTGCGGATCGTACTTCATGCACACGAAGGCGAGCTTGTCCACCAGCGAGCCGATCTGGTTCTGCGACGCCATCTGGAGGTCTTTCTGCACATCGAACGGCGGGTAGTTCATGCCCATGCGGTAGTGGCTGACCTTGAGTTCGGGGGTGAGGAAGCAGATGCCCATGCCGTGGAGGATGTCGCCGGTCTCCGCGTCGCGGATGTAGCGGTAGCCGATGGCGTCGCAGACCTTGTTGATGGCGTCCTCGCCGCCGACGAGGAACTTCCAGTCGGCGACCGTTCGGTGGTCGAACTTGCCCTCGAGGAAGCTCCCCTTCTTGGGCGGCCGGCCGGTCGTCTCGAGAAGCTCGCCCCTCTTGCGCGCGGCGTCCTGGGGACCCTCCTCGCGGTCGATGCTGAAGATCACGACCTCGAAGTCGGTTCCCGGCTTGAACTTCACCTTCTTGAGGGCGTCGAACACGCCCGAAAGCACCATGTTGCACTGCATCCGGCAGCGGTAGTAGGCCGGCACCAGCAGCACCGGCTTGCCGGCCGGGATGTCGCCGAGGCGGACGGGCTTGCCCTCGTGGTCGAGGAAGTTCAGCTCGCCGGGTAGCTGGGCGCCAAGCTGCTGGTCGATCGTGGCCTTTTCCTTGAGCTTGGTGTAGCGGTTCTCACGCACCGTCATTTCACCCGGGCCGCGGGGAATGAGCGAAATTCCGGGCGTGTCGTCGCCCCGGCCGGACAAAGCCAGCCAGGCGCAAGCCGCCATCGCCAGGAACCGCCGGATCACGATCACCTCCACACCACTCAACCGCTCAAGCCCCGAAACCCCAACGCCTAGCGGCCTCCCGAGGCGTCGCCCGCCGGTTTCGCCACCGCGACCGGCTTCGACTTCACCTCGCCCACGACCGCCTTGAAGGCCTTCTCGATGCGTCCATCATGGGCCAGCGCCGCGTTGCCCCGGCGGATGTTCTCCTGGCCGATGGTGAACGGGTTCGGCTGGCCGCCGGAATGCAGGGGCGACAGCACATCGACACCCTCGAGGGTCGGCTGGGGCGGATCGACCGGCCTGACGAATCCGTTCACGCTGATCCGGTTCAGGTTGATCGCCACCTGCTGTTCGACCATCTCCTTGTCCTTGAACACCTGGGAATACTCGGCCTCAAGCTGGGCGCGCATCCGCTGGGCGTGGGCCTGGCGCGCCGAGGCCAAAAGCGGATCGCCCGTCACCTTCGAGCCGGCCTCGAAATCGGTGAGGAAGGCGAACAGCCCGCTGACAATGAACACCGTCATGATGATGGAGACGGTAAGGATGCCCATGAAGCCGTAGGCGAACGAGCTGTCGAGGTCGCTCGTGTCGTAACCGGCGTTCTGGCTGGCTGGATGACCCATGCTTCACCTCTCCTGTGGCTAGTGCGCCGCGCCGGGAATGACGACATCGTCCGACACGGTGTGGACGGGCGTCGTGTCCTTGCGCGGGTCGTTCTCGGGGTACAGGCCAAACCGGCTCACCTCGCGGAAGAACAGGCCGAGCCAGATGCCGGTGAGGCCGGCGAACGCCGCCAGGTCCTGCACCGTCTCGATGCCGATGTCCCAGTGGCCCGGGTCGAACGCCGGGCGGATCTGCCAGTAGATGTCGACGAACCGGACGGCCAGCAGGTAGATCGACACCTTGAGCAGCAGGTCGGCCCTGCGGCTCACTTCCCGCAGCAGAAGGATCAGGAACGGGATGAGGAAGTGCCCGAGGCCCAGGATCAGGGTGAGCAGTTCCCAGCCGCCCCGCGAGCGGGCGATGTAGTAGGGCACCTCCTCCTTGAGGTTGGCGCTCCAGATGAGCAGGTACTGCGAGAAGCTGATGTAGGTCCAGAAGATCGTGAAGCCGAGCAGGTAGCAGCCGAAGTCGCGGGTGATCTTCTTGTTGAGGTCGCTGCCCAGGTCCTCGCCGCCCTGCCGCAGGTAGATGAAAACCGCCGTCTGCAGCGCCATCGCCGAGATGATCTGACCGAATCCGAAGATCACCGGGTACATCGTCGAGTACCAAACCGGCTGCAGCGACATCGACCAGTCAGTGGACAGGAACAGGATGATGAGGGAATGGACCAGGATCCCGGGAGCGGCGATGTATTGCATCGACTGCTTGAGTTCCGGACTCCATCCCTGGGCGTCCTCGCGGCGGGCCAGGGCGTTGAGCCCCAAAGCCATGACGATCCACAGGCCGAAGCCGATCGCCGAGCGGACGATGAAGAAGGTGTCGTTGAGGTAGCCCTTCTTCTCGTCGAGGATCAGCTTCTCATGCTCCTCGATCTCGAGGTTCGGGTCGGCCCATGGCCAGAGCCGATGGTCGCTGTGGAGGTTGAGGTGAGCCTCGGGGGTGTTGTGCGCGTGTTCCTTGGGGAGGAAAGCGTAGACATCGGTCAGGCCCAAAAGAAGCGGGAGGAACATGAGGGCGACGAACGGGATGGTTCGCGCCGCGGCCTCGGCGGGCCTGCGGATCACATAGCCCCAGTAGCCGCCCGAGACATTCTGGATCATCAGGAGCGCGAGAGAACCCAGCGCCATGCCCGCGGGCAGGATGAACCCGGTGAGGTACGACTGGAAGAACGACTGCGAGCCGTTCACGAACATCAGGCCGACGGCGACGAGCATGCCGACGCCGCCGATGGCGAACGACATTCCCGAGGCTTGGCTGGCGCGCTCCTGCGCGCGGGCGTTGTGGGTGGCCATGGCTCAGTGCGCCCCCTTCGGATGAGCGTCCTTCCCGGCGGCGGGCGCCGAGGCGGTGATGGTGGTGGCGCGCGCCTTCTGGAGCGCGCGGATGTAGGCGACGATCGCCCAGCGGTCTTGTGGCGGGACCTGCGCGGAGTAGCTGGCCATCGCGCCGTAGCCGTTGGTGATCACATGGTAGAGGTAGCCGGCGGGCGCCTTCTCGAGTTCGATCTGCCCGGCGCCCTGGTAGCGGAGCCCGCGGCTGAAGTGCGACTTGTCGCCGGCGGACTGCTCCCAGAAGGCCGGCGGCTTGAGGAAGCCGCGCATGACGATCGTGCCGTCGCCCGTGCCCGTCTGCCCGTGGCAGACATTGCAGTAAATGTTGTAGCGTTCCCGTCCGCGCTTCAGCAGCGCCTCGTTCACCTCGACGGGAAACTCCTCCGCGTACTGCGCCAACACCAACTTCGGGTCGACGGGAGTCGCCGGCACCGCGGGAGGCAACTGCGACACCTTGCCGGTGAGGAACACCGGATCGGCGCCGAGCGATCCGCGGGCCACCGTGCCCTCCACGAACGGCCGGGTCGACCGGCCGTCGGAGAAGAAATGGCTCGGATCCTGCGGCTTCAGCTTCGGCTGGAGGGCCATCAACTGGTGGAACGAAAGGATGTGCTGCAGGTGCAGGGGTTCGTTGGGCGGCGCCATCTGCTGGTTGCAGCCCGTGAACAGGGCGGCGACGGCCAACACCGGCAGCCAGGACTTGATCGCGTGGCGCGTCACTGCGGCACCTCCGACAGGGTGATCGGCGATTGGCCCTTCAGGAACTCGTAAGTCTCGTCGATGTCGAACAGCGGGTCGGTCGCCTCGATGCAGAGGAAGAAACGGTCGCTGCTGGCCCGCTCGAACTCCTTGACCTCGAACAGCGGATGGTGCGGCCGGGGAAGCCCGTTCAGCAGGATCATGCCGAACAGGCTCGTGAACGCCGAGAACAGCACCGTGAGCTCGAACATCGGGGGAACGAAGGCCTGCCACGAGAAGAACGGCCGGCCGGCGATGTTGAGCCGGTAGTTGAACCAGTTGGGGATGAACGCGTCCCATTCCCTGGGATGGCCGCCCGAGGTGAGCGTTTCGAGCAGGAACGCCGTCATGCAGCCGGTGAGCCCGCCGCAGAACACGATCACCGGCAGCAGGGTGCGCGGCTTGCCGAGCGCCTCGCGCAGGCCTTCCACGGGGAACGGCGAGTAGCCGTCCATCACCTTGTAGCCCTTGCGGCGCGCCGCGTCGGCGGCGTTCACCAGCGCCTGGGGGTTGTCGAACTCGGCCAGCAGGCCGAACAGGCCCGGGGCTTGGGGGGCATGCATTAGTGGCTTCCTCCCGCGTGGCTGGCGCCCGGCGCGTGCGTGTGCGACTCGGGCATCATGTGCTTCATCTCGAACGCCGAGATCATCGGCACGAACCTCATGAACAGGAACAGCAGCGTGAAGAACAGGCCGAAGGTTCCCACATAGGCGGTGATGTCCCACACCGTCGGGCAGTACTGGCCCCATGTGGACGACTGCCAGGGGATGCGCTGGAGGCTCATGAGGATCACGAACCTCTCCAGCCACATGCCGATGTTGATGACGATCGAGATGGCGAACAGCCACGGGATGTTGGTGCGGAAGAACTTGAACCACAGGAGCTGGGGAATGATCCCGTTGCAGAGGATCAGCAGCCAGTAGAAGACGCCGTAGGGGCCGAAGGCGCGGTTCTTGAGGAACAGGCCGCGCTCGTCGGGGCTGCCGGAGTAGTAGGCCATGAAGGCCTCCACGCCATAGCCGTAGAACACCATGAGCCCCGTGGCCAGCATGACCTTGGCCATGTTCTCCATGTGCTTGTCGGTGATGAAGTCCTTGAGGCCGTA
>JAGWVO010000214.1 GCA_018970845.1 Planctomycetota bacterium | reverse complement strand
ATCGATCTCGCCCGTTTTGTTTCTTTCAGGGGCACTTGTCGTGATTCCAATGGCCGTTTTCCTGGTGGCCGCGGCAGTTCCGTTGCCCGACGGATTTGTTGAAAAGGAACTCATGCCGTTGTTGCGGCAGCACTGCGGCAAATGCCATTTGGATGGAAAGAACAAGGGTGGCTTGGGACTGGATGGCAGGCTCTCCTTGGAGAAAGGCGGGGATACCGGCCCGGTGCTGGATGCCAAGAACCCCCGCCAAGGCAAGCTGGCGCGATCCCTGTCGTACGAGGGGGAACTCAAGATGCCCCCCTCAGGCAAGCTGCCCAAGGAGCACCTCGACAAATTCATGCTTTGGATCGACGCGGGCGGCCCCCTGCCCGCGGGAAAGGCGCCAGCAGCCAAAACCCATGCCACCGCGCCCGCCGACGACGCCAAGTATTGGGCCTATCAGCCGGTGGGGCCGGTTTCTCCCCCGGTATTTCCCGGCAACGCCTGGCCTCGCAACGCCGTGGACGCGTTCATCCTCGCCAAGCTTGAAAAGGCTGGCCTGAAACCCAATCCGGAAGCCGACAGGCGAACGCTCCTTCGGCGGCTGAGCTACGACCTGACAGGGTTGGCCCCCACTCCCGAGGAAATCGACGCCTTTGTCGGCGACCAGTCGGCGGATGCCTGGGAAAAGCAGGTCGACCGGTTGCTCGCCAGCCCCCATTACGGCGAGCGCTGGGGTCGCCACTGGCTCGATGTGATCCGTTACGCCGAGACCAATGGCTACGAGCGCGACGGCGCCAAGCCCAACGCCTGGCGATTTCGCGACTATGTCATCCGTTCGTTCAACGCCGACAAGCCGTTTGACCGCCTTATCCGGGAAATGATCGCCGGCGACGAGGTCGCGCCCGAGGATCCGGATGCCATCACCGCCACCGGCTACTACCGCCTTGGACTGTGGGACGACGAACCGGCCGACCCGCTCCAGGCCCGCTTCGATGAGTTTGACGACTTCGTCGCCACCACCAGCCAGGCGTTCCTCGGCATGACGATGAACTGCGCCCGCTGCCATGATCACAAGATCGATCCGATCCCGCAGGCCGACTACTACAGGCTCCTCGCTTTTTTCCGCGACATTCCCCGCTATTCCAACGACCGGAATGTGATGTCCGCGTCCAGCCAACGCGATATCACACCGCTCGATAGGCGGAAATTGTACGAGGACGAACTTCGCCAAAGGCAGGACCAGGTCTCCAAGCTCATCGCCGAGAGGACGATCCTTGAAAACACCGTCATCAAGCGGATGGGCGCGGTGGACCAACGGGCGAGCGAGGGCCCCGACCGCCCCCTAGTCCTGAAGAAGCTCAAGGAATTCCAAAAAGGTGACGAAGGCCAAAGGCTGCGGCAGCTCAACGACCGCGTCCGCGAGCTGGAGCGGAAGCCGGTGCCCTCGCAGGTGTTCACTCTCGCGATCAATCGTTGTTCTCCGCGTCCGGAACCGACCCATGTGATGGCCCGGGGAAACCCCCACGCTCCCGGAGCGACCGTGGAACCGGGATTCCCCAAGGCGCTGGGAGGCGCCACGCCCGCGATTCCCGTCGCCGATCCCAAGGCCGCCTCCGCGGGCCGGCGCAGGGTGCTGGCCGAGTGGCTGGCTTCCCCATCCAACCCGCTCACGGGCCGGGTCTGGGTCAACAGGATCTGGCAGCACCATTTCGGCAGGGGCATCGTCGCCTCCAGCAACGACTTCGGAAAGTACGGGACGCCACCCACGCATCCGGAACTGCTTGATTGGCTGGCGGGCGAGTTGGTACGCCAAGGCTGGAAGGCCAAGCCGATCCACCGGCTGCTTCTCACGTCGAGCGCCTACCGGATGTCGAGCGCGGGGCGTGCCGACGCCCTGGCCAAGGACCCGGGCAACAACCTCCTGTGGCGCCAACCGATGCGCAGGCTTTCCGCCGAGGAGGTGCGCGACTCGTTCCTGCAGGTGTCAGGGCGGTTGAGCCTGGAGATCGGGGGTGAAAGCGTCTATCCGCCAATACCGGCGGAGGTGCTGGCGGGACAGTCGGTGCCCGGTTCGGGATGGCCGGTTTCCCCCCCCGAAAAGTCAACGCGCAGGAGCGTCTATGTCCATGTGAAGCGCTCGTTGCAATTGCCGGTCTTGGGCCAGTTCGACCAGGCCGACCCCGACTCAAGCTGCCCCGTCCGCTACACCACCACCGTGCCCGCGCAGGCCCTCGGCCTGCTCAACGGCAAGTTCAGCAACGAACAAGCCGGCCACATGGCTGTGAGGCTCGGGAAGGAGGCCCCCGGAGACATCCGCGCCCAGGTGTCGCGGGCCATCCGCCTCACGACGGGCCGGATTCCCATGGCCGCCGAACTCGACGCCGACGCGGCGTTCGTGAAATCGACCGTGGCGGCGGGCGCCTCCGAAACAGAGGCCCTTCGCCAATACTGCCTGCTGGCCCTCAACGCCAGCGAGTTCCTCTACCTCGACTAGGGAGTTCCGCCATGACACAACCGCGCCAATTCTGCGGAAGGACCCGACGCGAATGGCTCTGGGAAACAGGCGCCGGATTCCCCGCCGCCGCCCTCGCCGGAATGCTTGGCAACGACTTCCTGGCCAGGCAATCCCGCGCCGCCGACGGCACGGCCTGGACCAACCCCATGGCTCCCAAGCCGCCGGGCGCGTCGCCCAAGGCGAAGTCCGTCATTTTCCTGTTCATGTACGGCGGACCAAGCCATGTCGACACCTTCGACCACAAGCCCAACCTGTACCCCCTCGACGGCAAGACCATCCCCGTGAAGACCTTCGGCCGGGGCGGACACCGCAACCAAGGACGCGCCGTGGGGCCCAAGTGGCAGTTCCAGCCCGGAGGAAAGTGCGGAAAGCTCGTTTCCGACCTCTTTCCCAACCTGCGCAACCGCGTGGATGACATCGCGTTTGTCCACAGTTTTCATGCCGAATCACCGATTCACGGCTCGGCCATGCTCATGATGAACTCCGGGCGGGTTCTCTCGGGCTTTCCCTGCCTGGGATCATGGGTGACCTACGGCCTGGGCACACCCAACCAGAACCTTCCGGGCTTTGTCGTCATGCTCGACCGCACCGGCGGCCCCATCTCGGGCCCGAAGAACTGGTCGAGCGGCTTCATGCCTGCGGCCTACCAGGGCACGCTGCTTCGCGCCACCGGCAACGCCCTCAACGACCTCAACCCGGTTCTCTCACCAGCCGACCAGCGACGGATCCTCGACCGCCTGGGGCAGAAGAACCATGAACACCTTCTCACGCGCTCCGACAACACCGAGCTTTCCGCCCGCATCGCCAGCTACGAACTGGCCTACAAGATGCAGGCCAGCGCCCCCGAGGCCGTCGATTTTTCCCGGGAGGACCAGTCAACCCTCGATCTCTATGGCATCGGCAAGGGACGCACCGACGACTTCGGCCGCAAGTGCCTCCTGGCCCGCAGGCTGGTGGAACGCGGAACCCGCTTCATCCAGATCTATTCAGGCGGCGCCCACAATGACGACAACTGGGATGCCCACAGCGACATCGTGCGCAACCACGAGAAGCACGCCGGGAACACCGACCTGCCGATCGCCGGCCTGCTCGCCGACCTCAAGCGGCGGGGCATGCTCGATGAGACGCTGGTGGTGTGGGGCGGCGAGTTCGGAAGGCAACCCACCGCCGAATACGCGCAGGGCACCGGGCGCGACCATAACGCCTACGGATTCACCATGTGGCTCGCCGGCGGCGGCATCAAGGGGGGCATCGCCCACGGCGCGACCGATGAGCTGGGCTCGGCGGCCGTCGAGAACCGCTACCATGTGAAAAATCTCCATGCCACAGTGCTTGAATTGATGGGCCTCGATCCCAACGGGCTCTCGTACTTTTATGGCGGCCTTGACCAGAAGCTTGTCGGTGTCGAGCCTGTCGAACCGATCCGCGCCATCATGGCCTGAGCCGTGCCTGAACCGGTTGATGTGCTGGGACTGGGATGCCTCGCGGTGGATGAGCTGTTATTGCTGCCGCGCTGGCCGGAACCCGACACCAAGACCCGCCTGGCCGGCCGCGACAGGCAAGGAGGCGGGCTGACGGGCAACGCGCTGGTGGCCGCGGCCCGTTACGGGGCCCGTGCCGCCTACGCCGGGCCTCTTGGCCGTGATCCTGACAGCCAATTCATCAGGGATCTTTTCGCCCAAGAGGGCGTCGACCTCTCCATGGCCTCGGAATCATCTTCCGCGCGTCCGATCCGCAGCACCATCCTGATCGACCAGGAGCGGCACACGCGCACCGTTTTGTTTGATCTCGCCGGGTCTGTTGGAGCCCAGGCGGATTGGCCTCCCGAACCAACCATAACGGCCGCGCGGGTGCTGTTCGTGGATCATTACGGCATTGAGGGAATGATTCGAGCCGCCCGCATCGCGCGGGCCAGCGGCATACCCGTGGTTGCCGACCTCGAGCGGGATGAATGGCCCGGGTTTCATGACCTCCTGGCCTTGGTTGACCACCTCATTGTCACGCGGGCTTTCGCCTCGAGGCTCACGGGCTTGGCTGATCCCGCGGGGGCGGTTGACCGGCTTTGGCACTCAGGCCGGCAAACGGTGATTGTCACCTGCGGAGAGCAGGGTTGCTGGTGGCGGGCCGCCGATTCAGCCCGTCCAGCCCGTTACCCGGCTTTCACAGTTCCCGTGGTTGACACCACCGGATGCGGTGACGCGTTTCACGGGATTTACGCCGCCTCCTTGGCCCATGGCGAACCTTTGTTGACCCGATTGGCGCATGCCTCGGCGGGTGCGGCGCTCAAGGCCATGCATCCCGGCGCCCAACGCGGTTTGCCAACCAGGGAAGCGATCCTGAGGCTTTTGCTGAATCCGACGATCAGTCCGACGAATCATTCGTAACGGCAACCCATGGCGGGTTCCGGCACGGGAGAACGGAACATCATGTCGGATATCAGCATAACGGACCATTCCCGAACACGGCTTTCCCAGCGTGGCATCACCGAATCCATGCTCCAACTGGCATTCGAATATGGCCGGGAGGTCTTCACGAAGGGAGCCATCTGCATGATCGTGGGTCGCAAGGAAGTGGAATTGCAGATGGAAAGGGGAATCGACCTCCGCAGCGTGGAAGGCCTGCATGTCATCTGCCCGACCAGAACCTATGGCCTGGTGGTCACGGCTTATCGCAACCGCAATTTGAGGGGTGTGAAACCGAATTTGGGCGGAGGCCGCCACACCCCGGCCAAGGTGCTGAGGCGCCGGCAGGCAAGATGGAACCGCCAGCACCGTGACCGCCACCCGGCTTCGGAATGATCACCGCGATTCTTGTATCCTGTTGAAGAACCTGCCGGGGTCCAAGCACGGGATACACGCATGCGAAGCACATTCAGAACGGTCATCGTGTCATTGGCTTCCATCGGCCTTGGTGTGGCGATGCTTGCGATCTTCGCCGGCACGCTACGCCGGGCCATGGCGACCACCCGTCCCGAGCTTGGTGAATCCGCGGAGGAGTCCAAGGAGGAAATCAAGCAGGCGCTGCTTCAGGATGACTGGCCCGGCTTCCGCGGACCGGCGGGAAATGGAATCAGCCCTTCAGGCAAGCCGCCCCGCGAGTGGGGCAACGGCAAGAACCTGGCCTGGAAGGCTGACTTGCCGGGTGCCGGCTCCTCATCGCCCATTGTCGTGGGCGAACTGGTCATCGCATTGTGCTACAACGGAACTCCTGAATTACTGAAACGCCAACTTGTCGCCTTCGACAAGAGAACCGGAAAGCGGGCCTGGATTTGGGAAGCCAAGGCCGACCGCGCCGAGGATCCGCACCGGGGCTTCATCACCGAACATGGATACGCCAGTTCCACGCCGGCATCCAACGGCAAGGTGGTTGTCGCCGTGCTGGGCAAATCGGGTGTCGCCTGCATCGACATGGCGGGCAAGGAACTCTGGCGCGCGCCAACAGGAACATTGTCGGCCAACCGCCGATGGGGAAGCGCCGCCAGTCCGGTGATCGTCGGCGACATGGTGGTTGTGAACGCCGCCGAGGAAGCCCGGGCGTTGATCGCGTTTGACCTCGTCACGGGAAAGGAGCGTTGGAAGGCGGAGGGCGCCTCGCTGGAGCTTTGCTATGCCACGCCGCTTCTGGCCCGCAACTCGGCCGGCGAGGATGAACTGATACTCGGCGTGCCGAATGAGATCTGGTCGATTCGGCCCGCCACCGGCAAGCTGCGCTGGCATGTTGATGCACCCCTGCCGGGAAACGTCTCCCCGAGCCCCGCGGCGGGCGAGGGCATCGTGCTCATTCAGGGAGGCTACCCATCCACGACTCTGGTGGCGGCCCCGCTGGGCGGCAAGGGCGC
>JAGWVO010000213.1 GCA_018970845.1 Planctomycetota bacterium | reverse complement strand
GCCGCCAAAAGCATGCCCAGCACCCGGGAAATGAGGTTCGCGCCCGCCCTTCCCAGCAGTCGCTGGATCGGTTCGGCGAGCAGGAACATCAGCCAAACCACGCCGAGGATTCCCGCGAGCACGAAACCGATCACCACGCGGCCGGCCAGGGTGGAATGCCCGGGTTCGCTGACAAGGATCACCGTCAGCATCGCGGCCGGTCCGGCGACGGCAGGAAAGGCCAGGGGAAATATCGCCAGGTCGTGGCCTGATTCCCCGTGCGCCGTCTTGTTCTTCTGCTCGGTCTCGAAAATCATCTGCAGTCCGAAAAGAAACACCACGATGCCGCCGGCGAGGCGAAAGGCTGGAATGCCTATGCCCAAGGCGCCCAGCAGGCCATGGCCCAGCACGAGGAACATGAGAAGCACGATGCCGCTCGCCATCACGCAGCGCGTGGCGACATGCCTTCGGGCCAATGGATCGAGATGCCGCGTGAGCGACAGGAACAGGGGAACGGTGCCCACGGGGTCGATGACCACGAACAGGGTGATGGCGTCCTGGGCGAGACTGGTCATGGAGCGGGTCTCCTCCCGCTTCATGTTACCGTTCAGGCGGAGCGCCGTCGTCGGGCAGGCGCCCGCGCAGCCAAGCCACCACATCCGGAACGAAGGACAGCGCCGCCATGCGGTCGTGGCGGGCCCCCTTGCGGCGAATGACGGTCATTTCGAGGCCCCGTTGCCCGGCCCTGTGCGCGAAACTTTCCACCTGGGCGTCCATGTTGAACTGGTCGCGGGTGCCATACGCGGCGAACATCCCCAACTCCCCGGGTTTCAGCCCGAGGGAGTCGATGAGTTCGTAGGGGTTTTCATCGCTGACAAAGTCCCTGGCGTTGCGAGGATTGATCATGGGCCTCAGCAGGATCTTCATGGGCACCGGAATGAAGCCGAAGTAACGCGCCGCGGCGAGGCTGTGCTGGCTGAAATCCTCCCTGAGGCGGTCGCATTCGGGACGGAAGTTGCCAAGGAGGCCACCCCGGCAATCCATGTAACGGAGGTTCAAGGCCGGGAAAATACCCAGGGCGTTGCCGACGCGGTCGCGGTACCGGATGGCCATGCGGTAGGCGGCGCTGCCTCCCATGCTGGCGCCACCCATCACATGCGCGCGCGGATCGGGGTTGATCGAGTAACGGTCATGGACGAAATCCCAGACATCCACCATCACATGATCCTCGAACCGGCCGAGGCGGCTGTTGGTGAAGAATGTGGCCTGGGGAATGAGCCGGCACTCGCCGCTGACGGTGCCGTCGATCGCGACAAGGATCGTCGGGGGCATGTCGCCGCGCGCCATCGCGTCGTCGAGATGGGGAGCCACCGTCCGGAGAAAGTCGCATTCATCGTTGGAGTAGGCGTGCATCCAGAACATGACCGGATACCGGCGATCGGGCGTGTAGCCGGGAGGCAGGTAGACATAGATGTCGCGGTACTGCTCGAGCGAGCGGGAGTAAATTCGGCGATTGACGCCGTGGTTGGCCGTGTAGTCGATCACCTCACCCGCGAGGCGACGGTTGAGACGGTTCAGTTCGCCCTTGCGGACAATGGAGGCAAAGGGGGGCCATTCCGCGGAAACCGCGGCGGGAAACACCATGGCCACGGCCAGGACCCACCAGGCCCAACAAATTCGCATGCCCGCCGCTTCCCAGATTGAGGCCATCCACCCGGGGAATTATCGGCATCAAATGATCGGTCGCGAAAGCCTTTTGAGGCTTTCATCATGACAATGGTTGGTGAAATCGCCCAAGTGCGGGGTCGTGAAGAAAAGACCGGTTGTAGGGAATTCACGCCCGCTCAGGCGAGTTGGTTTCTGCTTGCCCGAAAGGCGAGAAGGCCGGCTGGCACCAGCACCACCAGCGCCGCGGCCAGCCACAGCACCGGCGCGGAGGATTCCGACGACGGACGCTCGCCCGGCTGCACCAGGCGGTTGCGCCCGCCCTCGCGGCGGATCTCGAACGCGTCGAACCTCACGCCCGTGGCCGTGTGCGCCTCGTACTTGATCGCATCAGCCGACACATCGATCACCTGGAAAAGCTGGGTCTGGTCGCCACGGACATCCATCCAGGCGCGGTCGTCGACATCGTACATCTTCGGGCCGCTCACCGAGACCACATAGACGGTGTCGCCCCGGGCGGCCGCGTCGCTGCCGTCGGCGGATTCGGCGCCCGCCATCAGGCCGCTTCGTCCGTAGCTGTGGTCGTGTCCCTGAAGAACGAGATCGACCTTGTACTTCTCGATGACCGGGCGGAAGAACGACCTCACCTCGGCGTTGTCGCGCTTGCGGGCGGAGGAATATACCGGATGGTGGAAGGTCACGATGGTCCAGCGGCAATGGTTGGCCCCCAGCACCGAGTCGAGCCATGCGGCCTGGGCCTCGAACCGGTCCTTCTCGTTGGTGTTGAGGGAAATGAACCGCGTGTTCTGGTAGTCGAGGTAATAGCAGGTTCCCTCCAGCCCGGGGGCGCCGTTGGCCGGCAAGTTGAACTGGGCGTTCCAATGCGGCGTCAGGCGAGCCTTGCGCGCCATTCCCGGCAACGAGATGGCTCCGGAATATTCATGATTGCCGGGCGTCGGCAGGCCGGGCACGGTGGCGTGGATCCAGCCTCCGGCGGCATGCCACTCACCCCAATCCGAATCGTTCTCGCCACGGTTGACGAGGTCGCCGGCATGGATCATGAAATCGGGCCGGAACCTGTCGGCCTGCCGGATCACCCGCGACCAGAGGTCGAGCACATCGTTTTGGGCGTCACCGAAATACACGAAGCGGAAAGGGCGCGAACCCGTCCTCGCCGGCCGGAACTGGTGCCACTCCGACCAGTTCCGACCATCGCCGGCGCGGTAGGCGTACAACCTGCCCGGTTCCAATTCCTCAATGGCCACCTTGTGGTAGTTGGCTTTTTCACCGCCGGCCTCGACCGTTTCCGTGCGGGCCTTCAGCGAGCGAAAGCCTCCAGTGCCTTTCTCCGCATGAGTTTTCATCGCATATCCGGAATCGAGGGCCGGCCCCACCTGCACGAGGCCGGTGGACACCGTCGCGTCGGTACGCCAGGAGAGCCCCATACGGGACTGCGGGTGCTCAAGCAATGTCAGCACCAGCCTTTCCGGACGGGAAGTCGGGGAGAACCGGTTGGCGGATTTCTCGGTTTTGGGAAGCTGGCCTTCCGCCTTGGCGGGCTCAGGCGGCTTGGATTGGCCCGCCGGGGCTTTTTCGGGCGGCTTGGATGCCGGCGCGCCCGCCGCCTTGGCGGATTCGTCCTTGGCCTTGGCCGGCACGGGGGAGGATTGCGCCACGAGAAGCCCGACAATGGAAAAAGATAGCACTAGGGCCGGCAAGGCGAACCGCATGGGCGTTTTCTCCAGAAACGGAACTCCGCGAAAGTCCCCTAGTTTGACTTAGCGGGCAGGCAAGAAGGCGTGATGAAGAAAACAGCCAACGGGCGAACTTCGCATTCCCGGTTGCCTCGGAACCTTCCAGCGGTAGCCTAGCCCAACGGCAACCATTCACACGAAAGGAAAACCATCATGCGCGTCGCGGCACCGGGAACCACACGGATCGGCTGGATTGGCACCGGGGTGATGGGCCGCTCGATGTGCGGGCACCTGATCTCGAAAGGGTACAAGGCCACCATCTACAGCCGCACCCGGGACAAGGCCGCCGACCTCGTCGCCAAGGGAGCCGAATGGGCCGCGAGCCCCCGGGAAGTGGCGGAAAAGTCGGATGTCGTGTTCTCGATCGTCGGCTTCCCCGCGGATGTGCGGGAAGTCATCCTCGGGCCGAAGGGCGCCTTGGCCGGAGCCAAGCCCGAATCCGTGATCGTGGACATGACGACGAGCGAACCTTCGCTGGCCCGGGAGATCGACGCCGCGGCGAAGGCGAAGGGCCTGTTTTCGCTCGACGCGCCCGTCAGCGGAGGGGACATCGGCGCCCGGAACGCCGCACTTTCGATCATGGTCGGAGGCGAGACGGCGGTGGTTGAGGCAATCCGCCCCCTGTTTGAATGCATGGGAAAAAGCATCATTCACCAGGGGCCTGTAGGGTCGGGCCAGCACACCAAGATGGTGAACCAGATCCTGATCGCCGGGAACATGGTGGGGGTGTGCGAGGCCCTCATGTACGCCTTCAAGGCCGGGTTGGATGTGGAGAAGGTCCTGCAAACCGTGGGCGGGGGAGCGGCCGGCAGCTGGTCGCTCAACAACCTCGGGCCGCGGATTCTCAAGGGGGATTACGAACCCGGATTCTTCGTCGAGCACTTCATCAAGGACATGGGTATCGCCTTGGCGGAGGCCAAGGCGATGGGCTTGGTCGTTCCCGGGTTGGCCTTGGTGCACCAGCTTTACCTGGCCGTGCAAGGACAGGGTCTGGGCCGCAAGGGAACGCAATCGCTGATCCTCGCTCTCGAACACATTTCGGGATTCAAGCGCTGACCGATGTCTTGACAGGGTAAAAGTCGAGCGCGTCGAGATATTCGGCCACGCCCGGGTAGTTCAGCGCCTGCTCCCTGGCCACGCGCACGGCCACCCTGCGAAGTTCCGCCTCCTGATCGGGGCTGACACGGCCGCAAACCCGTTCATGCCTCAGGAACACAAAGTAGGTGTCGAGCGTGTCGCAGACGCAGTAGCCGGCGACGCGGTCGAGCCTGCCGGCGGCCACAAGCGCCGAAACATCGTCGCCCTTGATGCCCTGCTTGCCCGGCAGGCCGAGGCGCTTGGCGAGCATGTTGAGCCCGCCGTAAACCCTTGCCGTGCCGTAATTGCTGAACTCCTCCTGCAAGTCGATGTGGTGGTTTGGCTTGAACCTGCCCCGACGAGGCCAGTAACTGCGGATGTCGATGCCGTGGTCGAAGGCGGCAAGTTCCAAAACCGGAAGGTCGAATCCCCTGCCGTTGAAACTCACGAGCGCGGCGTCGGGAACCTGGCAAACGCCTTGCCAGAACTGGTTCACGATCACCGAGGGGCGGAACTGCGGGGCGTCGAGGCAGGTGATTTTTTCCAGGGCATGGGACTTGTCCACCCGCAGGACGCAAATGATCACCGGCTTTTGGAAGGTATGGGGCACGAAGGTGGAGTCCCCGCCGGATTTCTTGAGCACCCGTTCCGTTTCAGCGGCGGCCGCTTCCTCGGGTGAAAGGCCGGGATACAGGCAACGGGCCAGAAGTTCGCCATCGACAACGGTTTCGACATCGAAGACGATCCATCCGATATCCAACTTGGAACATCCGCCGTTTCCCGCCATGAAGCTTCCTCCCTGAATTGGCATGTCCGCCGCATTGTACGGATGAACAGGGCAAAGTGGTGGGCCCGTATGCCCGACGAGCGCTGATACGCTACAACTACTGCTGTCATTGCCGAGGTTCCCCATGCCCGAAAACGCTTCCGCCTCCCGCGCCGCCAAGCTGTTGGTATTCGTGGTCGTTTTCATCGACCTGCTTGGATTCGGCATCGTCCTGCCGCTGCTGCCCGTCTATGGCGACCGGTTCGTCAAGCCCGCCATTGGAGCCGAGGCGGGCGGCGTGGTGGCGGGAATCGTGCTCGGGCTCCTCATGTCATCCTTTTCCCTGATGCAGTTCCTGTTCGCGCCCGCCTGGGGAAGGCTTTCGGACAGGATCGGACGGAGGCCCGTGCTCCTGCTCGGCCTGCTGGGTTCGGTGGGCGCCTATGCCCTGTTCGGTTATGCCTCATCGATGGATCCCGCATCAGAAGCCTTGGGGGCGCTGCTGCTGCTTTTCGTCTCGCGCGCCGGCGCGGGCATCGCCGGGGCCACCATCTCCACCGCGCAGGCGGTGATCGCCGATTCAACCGGTCCCGAGGAACGAAGGGGGGGCATGGCCCTCATCGGGGCGGCGTTTGGAATCGGCTTCACCTTCGGTCCGCTCCTGGGAGCGGGGGCGCTTTACTTGGCTCCCGGCACGCCGTGGGCCACGGGCGCCCTCGCCTCGGTGCTTTCGATGGCGGCGTTTCTCTTCGCCCTGGTCAAGTTGCCTGAAACGCGCGTTCCCGGGGGCCACAGCGCGGCTCGACGCATCTTCGACGCGCGCGCCTTCATGGCGGTGCTGTCCGATCCCGGCGTCGGCCCGGTGATCCTCGTCTTCTTCCTCGCCACGGTCGGATTCGCCGGGTTCGAGTCGACCCTGGCCCTGCTCAACCGCGATTTCCTCGGGTTTGACGAACGCAACAACTTCCTGGTGTTCACCTTCGTGGGCTTCGTGCTCGCCATGGTGAACGGCGCCTACAGGGGCATGGCGAAGCGGGTGAGCGAGATCGCCGGCATGGCCTACGGGATCGTGCTCATGGGCATCGGGGTGGCGGGCCTATCGATGGTGGCCAGCCTTGAGC
>JAGWVO010000212.1 GCA_018970845.1 Planctomycetota bacterium | reverse complement strand
ACCTGCCCAACCTGAGGTCGGCCACGGCCAGGTCACAGCAGCGCAAGCAGATCGACCTGATCCAGGCGATGAACAGGGAGCTTGGGGCCAGCCCTTCCGCGCCCGACCAGCTGGAGGGAATCATCCAGAACTATGAACTGGGATTCCGCATGCAGGAGAAGGTGCCGGAACTGCTCGACATCTCGCGCGAGCCGCTCAAGGTGCGCGAGCAATACGGCGTGAAGAACGGCCCGGGAGCCGCCTTCGCCAGGCAGTGCCTCATGGCGCGCCGGCTCAGCGAGGCCGGGGTGCGCTTCGTCGAGATCTGCCAGCCCGGCTGGGACCACCACAACAACCTCCACAACGGGCTCATCGACCGCTGCGGGTCGATCGACCAGCCGGTCGCCGCCCTCATCAACGACCTCGAACAGCGGGGCCTCTTCGACGAGACGCTGCTGCTGTTCGGAAGCGAGTTCGGCAGGCAACCCGCGGCGCAGGGGGCTGACGGACGCGATCACAACATCACCGGATACCCGATGTTCCTGGTCGGCGCAGGCGTCAAGCGCGGCCACTCCCACGGGGCCACCGATGAATACGGCGTGCGGGCGGTCGAGGGAAGGATGCACACCACGGACCTGCACGCCACCCTGCTCGCGCTGATGGGACTCGGGCATGAGCAGCTCACCTACCGCTACTCCGGCCGCGACTTCCGCCTGACGGACATCAGGGGCGAGGTCGCCCACGACATCATCGCCTGAACCACCGGACGCGAGTCCGGAAGTTCCGCCGCCGGCCCCTTCGCCCGGGTGCCGGCGGCGGTTTCATTTTCACCCGTCGTCATAGAAAATCCATCGTCATTAAGACATATGACATAGTCGGTATTTACAACTCCTCTTTTCATCAAATGAGCCTTGCTGCCCATTCCGATGATCACCATGATGATCAACATGGTGCCGGCGCATCGCCGGCGCCATGTTTTCCTTCCAGGAGAGTCCTCAATGTCGACAAGGAATCCAAGGCCGGCGTTCACGCTCATCGAGCTGCTGGTCGTCATCGCGATCATCGCGGTGCTCATCGGACTGCTCGTCCCGGCCGTGCAGAAAGTGCGCGAGGCCGCCTCGCGCATGAGCTGCGTCAACAACCTCAAGCAGATCGGCCTCGCCTCGCACAGCTATCACGACGCCTATCAGGCCGTCATCCCGGCCTTCATCGGCGACAACAGCCAGAACACCGGCACCAACACCGACACATGGCCCACATGGGCCGCCCTCATCCTGCCCTACATCGAGCAGGAAAATGTGCGCAGGCTGTGGGATACCACCCGCCTCGTCAGCTTCCAGCCGCCCGCGGCTTACCAGACCCAGGTGAAGATCTACCTGTGCCCGTCGAGGCCGGCGCCCGTCCTGAGCGTCGGCGAAAGCTGGTCCACACCGACCTTGACCGGCCCCGGCGGCGCGCTCAGCGACTACGCCGCCAGCTTCGGCCCCCACGCCAACTACACCGCCTCGATCGGAGCTGTGGTTCCCGCCCTACCGTCGGTCACCGTTGACGCCGTCGGCCCCCTGTTGACGAAGTGGACCCACCAGGTGCGAATCGCCGACATCATCGACGGAACCAGCAACACCACGCTGTTTGGCGAGAAGTCGATCAGGCCCCTCTCCCTACGCGGCAAGAACGAGGACAGGAGCATCTACAGCGGCATCCGCAACACTCAGCGGCGGATGATGGGAACCTCCGAGGTGGATGGCTCGCAGCGGCCTCTCCTGCCTCCCGACAACAACAATATCGCCAACGCCAACAACAGTTTCGGCGGACCCCATGCCGGCGTGACCAACTTCGTGTTCGTCGACGGCAGCGTGAAGGCCGTCAGGAACTCGGCAAGCATCAACACCCTCACGGCGCTTGTCACCAGGGCCGGTGGCGAGGTCGCCGGCAACGATTACTGAGCCGATGGCCAACCAAGGAGACTCACCGCATGAACAGATTCGGATGTGCTTTCGCGCTCGGGACGGCGCTCTCGGCATGGGGGCTTGCAAGCGTGATGCCGGGCGCCTCGATGATTCGCGGGCCGGTCGGCCCGACGGATGAAACCCTGCGCCGCTTGTCTGACGAGGCGGACATGCTGGAAGCGAGGGGAGCCGCGATTCGGGAGAGGATCACGCGCAAGATATGGGCGGTCCAAGACTGGTGCCGGGGCGAATTCGATACCGCGAGCCTTATCAGCTTCTGGATCGGTATCAACCAGATGGAACCGGGTTATCCCCATTTGGCCTCGTCCCATTATCCGGGTTGGGGCGAGGAGGAAATCGCGGTGGCCCAAATCGCGGCGGAACTGGATGGGTTGAAGCCTTTCATCGACTCCCTCGAGTGGCAGTATCGGCTCGAGGAACTGGCGGCCCACACGGCCGGCCCCTAGGCTGTCTTGCGCCAGCACGGATTGAAGTGGTCAACCATGCCGGTCATCAGGATCGAGCCGCCGACGCGAGTCGGCGGGTTCCACCGGAAAATGCCAACCCGGCGCCCTGGCCGTTCCGGGGAATCGCCGGGCTCACGCCCGGCGCTCGCCAAATCAGATGCCGCCAGTCCTTGCGATCATGCCGCCGACCCGGCGCCTGACGGCGCTCGGCTCCTGAAATTTTGATTGTGGAGCCGGGGCCCGCAAGGGCCCGGGTCGCTCACGGCGCCAGGCTGGTGTGCTCGGCGGCCAGTTGCCAGCGCCCGTCACGGCGCACCCAGACATCGGTGTACCTCTGGGTCTCGTTCACGGGCTTGCCGTTGCGGATGCCGCGCACGCGCACCCGCCCCGTCTCAATGGCCAAATCGCCGGTGATGGCGCGCTTCACCTCGTCGGACTCCACCGATTCGTAGCGGGTGTCGGGTGACGCCAGCATGGCCAGCACCGCCTTCTTGTCCATCACCCGGCCCGTCGCCGTGGTGAACACCACGGCAGGCAAGAGCAGGCCGTCCAGCGCGCGGATGTCGGCCTTGGAAACCGCGGCGTCGTAGGCCTTGGAGGCGGCTTCCAGTTCCGCCGCCGGGTCGGCCCGCAGGCACAGGCCCAGCACCAGACCGAGCATCATGGCATCATCCGACCTTTCTCACAGTTTCAGGGGGGGAATGTTCGGATTGAAGAACCGGTCGAGCGCCTTCTTCTCGGCGTCGCCCGTCCTGAGGCCCTCGGTGAACCACTTGAGCCTCTGCTCCGAGGTGCCATGGTTGAAGCTCTCGGGGTTCACCCAGCCGCGGGCGTTTTTCTGCAGGCGGTCGTCGCCGATCGCCTTGGCCGTGGTGATCGCCGATTCCACATCGCCCGGCTCGATGATCGACCTCTCCCTCTCGACCCGGTTCCAGCAGACCCCGGCGAGGTAGTCGGCCTGAAGCTCAAGGCGGATGCCGGCGTTCTCCCCCTCGCGGCGGCGGTATTGCTCGACCAGCTTGTTGTAGCCCAGCAGGTTCTGCACATGGTGGCCGACCTCGTGGGCGATCACATATGCCTTGGAGAAGTCGGCCTTCGAGCCCTTGAGCCGGCTTTCCAGCTCCTCAAAGAAGCTGGGGTCCACGAACACCTTCCGGCTGGCGGGGCAGTAAAACGGCCCCACCGACGATGGCGCCACGCCGCAACCCTCGCTGTCCACCCGGTCGGTGAACAGCACGAGGGTGGGTTTCTCGTAGCGATTGCCATGGGCGGCGAACACATCAGCCCACGCGCGGTCGGTGTAGCCCATGATTTTTTTCGAGAAGTCGAGCATGCGGTCGTTGACGCCGGCCTTGCCCTGCCCGGGGTTTCGGGGAGGGACGGCCTTGTTCACGACAGGGCCGACGCGGTCGGCGATGAACTTGGCCTGGCGCAGGTCGCCGGTCATGTAAAACGCCACGGCCATCACGATGAGGCCGATGATCCCGCCGCCCGCGGCGACGGCTCCGCCCATGCCCCGGCGGTCCTCGACATTGCCGCTGGCATCGCCATCTTCCCACTTCATCGCCGCTTCCCGCCTCACAACCGTCGCGACCCGACCCACGGACGCGCATTCCTTTTGTCATCTTAAAGGTTGGACTCAAGTCGTGTGGCAGAATCGAGCATCGCGCCCATCCATGAATCGGGAAAACCACACATGAGCACGGGATTGGTGTTGTTGGCCTGCGGCCTGCTGCCGGGCGCCGGATCCCCCGCGGTTCGCGACCTGACGCGGGCCGACGCCTCCCAACTGGAGGCGATGTTCCGGCAGGCGGCGCCGATGGACTGGTTTCCCTCGGGAGACTGGAAAGGCCGCGTGCTGCCGTCACCGGGCCGGCGTGGCAACGCGCTCAAGGGCGCTCTCATCGGCATGGGATGGCTCGGCAAGCGTTTCGACACCGCCAAGGCGATCATGACCAACCGCCTGCCCGTGGGCACCGCCGTGCCGGCGCGGATGCTGATCGGTGCCTCGTCGCTTGATGGGCGGGATTGCCTGGTCCTGGATTACGCCGGCGTGCAGGGCAGGCTCACCAAGTGGGCCGAACCGGTGCATGACGAGGTGCGCGAGATCGCCCCGGGCGTGCTTTTGGGATTCATGTCGAACTCGGCCAAGCCGAACGACCCGCCCCTCTGGTTCGTGCTGGAGAAGGGGAAGAAGTAGGTTCCGTGGTTTCTGAGCGGATCCCAGATTGTCGCGCCGCTTGATTCACTGGCCCCTCGCTTCGTTCAGGGCCCCCAGGCATTGGCAGCCATTATCCGGCTCGCATGTTCCCATTCGTTAAACGCTTAAGGGGCCTGAACGAAGTGAGGGGCCTGGTTCAACACCCGACAGCTCGCCCTTTTGAAGCCCGCTCCAACAGCAGCTTGGCCAATGGTGCCCACACCACCAAAACAAAAGCCCGGCGTTTGCCGGGCCTTTGAACGCTCTTGGTGAAGCGAGGGAGCGAGGATGGCGGGACTCGAACCCGTAACCTCCGCCGTGACAGGGCGGCGCTCTAACCGATTGAGCTACATCCCCACGGAACGGCGCGGCACCATGGCCCCGCTGTTCCGCTAAGATCATAACACGAACGACCTTTTTGACAAGTCACCGGGGGCACCGGAGTGCCCGACGGTGGTCGGGTTATGCGGGGAGGCAGGCTGGTGGCCGCGGCAAACAACCAGGGAGGGCGCTGGCTCCTCCTGCTTTCCATCGGCCTCAACGGGCTGTTCCTTGGCGCCATGCTGGTTCTTGCCGGAATCGCCTGGTTGTCGGAACCCCTTTGGGCGGGTCTGGTTGCGGGCACCGAACTCACGGAGGTCGCCAGGCCCGAAAGCGGCAAGGGCGCCGACAAGGTTGCCGTTGTCCGGGTGGAGGGAGTGCTCGCCGAGGGTCTTTTGGGCTACGCGCACAAGCAGGTGGAGCAGGCCGCGGCCGACAAGGCCGTCAAGGCCGTGGTGCTGCGGGTGAACAGCCCCGGCGGCACCATCACCAGTTCCGACGACCTCCACCGCCGCCTCACCACCCTCATTTCGGGGGATGAGGCGAGGAAGCGCGATCCCAAGCCGCTGGTGGCCTCGTTCGGCTCACTCGCCGCCTCAGGCGGCTACTACATCTCGGCCCCGGCCGCCACGATCGTCTGCGACCGCTCGTGCCTGACGGGCTCCATCGGGGTGTTCGCCGGCCTTCCCAGCATCGAAGGATTTTCCAGGCAGCACGGCGTGGGCATGACCGTCATCAAGCAGGGTGAGATCAAGGATTCGGGCTCCATGTTCCGCTCGATGACCCCCAAGGAGCGTCAGGTGTGGCAGGACCTGATCGACACCAGCTACAACCGGTTCGTGGCCGTGGTGGAGGAGGGCCGCGGCAAGCGCCTCAAGCGCAAGCTGCTGGAACCGTTCCCCGTGGCGCCCGTTCGCGCCGGGCCCAACCCGCCCGAGGCCCAGCCCTACCAAAGGTACCTGGCCGATGGCGGCATCTACACCGCCGAGAAGGCGCTCGAACACGGCCTCGTGGATTCCATCGGCACGCTCGACGCCGCGGTGGCCGAGGCCCGCAAGCTGGCGCAGCTTGATGAAAGCTCGAAGGTGGTGGAATACGAGCGGCCCCGTTCGCCTTCCGAACTGGCCCTGGGCGTGAGGCTGCCGGCGCATGTGTCGGCGGCGCTGGGCCCCCGGCTGTGGGCCCTGGCCCCCGGCCATGAGGCCGAGGCCTGGCTGGCCTTGGCGGAAGCGGGCGCTCGGTGAGGCCCGCGGCCGCCGGCCGGGTTCAACACGCGGAACGAATGTTTCATGGCGATGATTTTGGAGACCGGTTTCATGAAGACAATCGCGGCCTGCCTGTTGGCCTGGTCCTCGCTGGTTCAAACGCCCAAGGAGCCAACCAACGCCGCCGAGGCGGCGCGCAAGGCCGCCGTGGAGGCCGAGGTTGACCTCAAATACCGAGAACTGGTGG
>JAGWVO010000211.1 GCA_018970845.1 Planctomycetota bacterium | reverse complement strand
TCGCGGTTGAGGCCGTGGCGGATGTTGTCGCCGTCGAGCATGACGGTGTGCCGGCCGGCGGCGTGGAGCCGCTTCTCGAGCATGTTGGCCACCGTCGACTTGCCCGATCCGGAAAGACCCGTGAACCAGACGCAGCGCGGCTTCTGGTGCTTGATCGCCGCGCGCTGCTCCTTGCCCACCTCAAGCGCCTGCCAGTGGATGTTCCCCGCCCTCCTCAGGGCGAAGTCGACCAGGCCGGCGCCCAGGGTGGCGAAGGTGAGCTTGTCGATGAGGATGAATCCCCCCAGGGCCCGGTTGGCGGCATATGGCTCGAACGCCACCGGCTGGCTCGTGGAAAGCGTGACCACGGCGATCTCGTTGAGGTTGAGCACCTTCGCCGCCAGGCGGGCGCCGGTGTTCACATCCTCGCGGTGCTTGATCTCCATCACCGTCGCGGTGACTTCCTTGGCGTGGATCTTCATCAGGTACGGCCTGCCGGGCACCAGCGGTTCCTCGGCCATCCACAGGATCCGCGCCTGGAACTGGTCGGCGGCCTCGGGAGGGTCGCCGGCGGCGACGATCAGGTCGCCCCGGCTCACGTCAACCTCGTCGGCCAGCGTCAGGGTGATGGACGCCCCCTCGGAGGCCTCGGATAGGCTATCCTCGAAGAAATCGATCGACTTCACCGTGGTGGCGCGCCCCGAGGGGAGAACCCGCACGGCGTCGCCAGGCCTGACCGTGCCCTCGGCGACACGCCCGCAGAAACCGCGGTAATCGAGGTTCGGCCGGTTCACATACTGCACGGGCATGCGGAACGACTGCCTGGTGGCGGAGTGTCTCACATCCACCGTGTCGAGATGCTCGAACAGCGTGGCGCCCCGGTACCACGGCATGTTGGCGCTCGGCTTCATCACATTGTCGCCAAACACGGCGGCCAGCGGGATGGCGACGAGCGTGGAAAGGCCGGCATCCCTGGCGAACTCGCGGTAATCCGCCTCGATTTTCCTGAACACCGCCTCGTCATGGCCGACAAGGTCCATCTTGTTCACCGCGAGCACGACATGGCGGATCCCCATCATCGTCACGATGCGGTGGTGCCTGCGGGTCTGCGGCAGGATTCCCTTGCGCGCGTCGATGAGCAGGATGGCCAGTTGCGCCGTCGAGGCGCCCGTGGCCATGTTGCGCGTGTACTGCTCGTGGCCGGGAGTGTCGGCGACGATGTAGCGGCGCCGGTCGGTCGCGAAGAACCGGTAGGCGACATCGATGGTGATCCCCTGCTCGCGCTCCGCCTCGAGCCCGTCGACCAGAAGTGCGAAGTCGATCTTCTCACCCTGGGTTCCGTAGCGCTTGGAGTCGTTCTCAAGCGCCTTGAGCTGGTCGTCGAAGATGCACTTCGACTCGTAGAGAAGCCGGCCGATCAGCGTGCTCTTGCCGTCGTCGACGCTGCCGCAGGTGATGAACCTCAGCGTCAGCTTGCCCCGCTGCTCCTCGAGGTACTCGACGATGTTCCGGGCGTGCAGTTCCGCCATCAGAAGTATCCTTCCTGCTTCTTCTTTTCCATCGAGCCGGGCTGGTCGCTGTCGATGAGCCTGCCCTCGCGCTCGGAGCTGACGGTGTTGAATGTCTCGGCGATGATCTCCTCCATGGTGGTCGCCGGGCTGTCGAAGGCGGCGGTGAGCGGGTAGCAGCCGAGGGTGCGGAACCGCACCATGCGCATCTCGGGCTTCTCGCCGGGCTCGAGCGGCATTCGGTCGTCGTCCACCATGATGAGCATGCCGCCGCGCCTCACCACGGGCCGCATGGCGGCGAAGTAAAGCGGCACGATCGGGATCTTCTCGACATGCAGGTACTGCCAGATGTCGAGTTCCGTCCAGTTGGAAATCGGGAAGACGCGGATCGACTCGTCGGGCCTGACGCGCGTGTTGTACAGGTTCCAAAGCTCGGGCCGCTGGCTCTTGGGATCCCAGCGGTGCCCGGCGGACCGGAACGAGAAGATGCGCTCCTTGGCGCGCGACTTCTCCTCGTCGCGGCGGGCGCCCCCGAACACCACATCGAACTGGTGCATGTCGAGGGCCTGGCGGAGCGCCTGGGTCTTCATGACATCGGTGTGGTAGTTCGACCCGTGGGTGAACGGGTTGACACCCTGCCTGAGCCCCTCGGGATTGGTGTGCACGAGCAGCTTCATGCCCGATTCCCGCACCATGCGCGCGCGGTGGGCGTACATGTCGCGGAACTTCCAGGTGGTGTCGATGTGCAGGAGGGGAAACGGCGGGGGCGCGGGATGGAACGCCTTGCGCGCCAGGTGGAGCATCACCGAGGAGTCCTTGCCGATCGAGTACATCATGACCGGGTTGCGGGCGCCCGCCACGGCCTCGCGGATGATCTCGATCGCCTCGGCCTCGAGTTGCTGGTAGTGGTTCATGGCTTCTGGATCAGTGTGATGATGCTCGCGACGCTCCGGTGGGATTCTATCGGATGCCGCAGGGGCATGGTTTGGTCCACGGTGTAGCGGTTACGCCTGCCGTCCTTCTCCTTGGAGATATACCCTTCCTGCTCAAGGTCGGCGATGATGCGCTGCACCGCCCGCTCGGTGATCCCGACGCGATTGGCGATGTCGCGCATGACCGATTCCGGGTCGCGGGCCAGCAAGAGCAGAACATGGGCATGATTGCTGAGGAAAGTCCATGTCGACTTGGCTGCCGCCGGCTTTTCCCCGGTTGACAAGCTGCCCGGAGCCACCCTGGGTCGCCTTGGCATCACGCGCTCTCCCACCCCGTTTGCGGCCTGAAGACACGAATCGCTCCGCCTTCGGGATCGAGTGAGGATAAACGAATCCAGCCGTTGGCCACCAGTTGAGTTGCGATCGGAATCGCGGCGATGACCCGGTCGATCTTTTCCGGGGCGGCCTCGACGACGACATGGAGCCTCAGCGGCTCATGGAACCAGGTGCCGTCGGGTTCATGAACCGACTGCATGGGCAGGCCCGGCCGGAGGTCTCCGCCGTTTCCCTCCACCACCCCGATCGTGCCGACCCGGTTGTGGATCGTCTTGTCGCCCGAGCCGAAAAACCGGTTGTTGACAGTGGAGGCGAAATACTGCCAATTGATCCACGACGCCACGACGACGGGAGCGGAAAGGATGAGCGAGAGCGTCGCGCCTTCCGGGTCGAGGCGGGCATCGTATTCGTGGAGGAACGACCGGCCGGCAAGGTCGAGGCCCCGCGTCCGCGACCTGCGCGCCGCGATGAACGAGGCGTTGCCCGCCAGGGCCCATTCCGGCCGGGTTTCGGCCCAGTCGGCCGACCGCCGCGACAGCGTTGCCGCCAGGCGGGGTTGCTTCTCCATTCCTGAACCGAGGTCGGCGGCCCGCTCGCGCCGGCAACGCGCCGAGGCATCACCCAATCGCGACCTCAGCGCCGCCAGGTCGGCGGCATGCGCGAACGGAACCTGACCGGCGTCAAGGATGATCACCTCGTCGGTGGAGGTGCGGTGGACGCCCGGCACGAAGCAAGTCTCCGGAGGAACATTCCATCCCGCTTCCGCCAGCCCGGAACGGACATCGGCGTCATTGAGGATGGCGCAGGCCACCCGGGCGTTGACTCCGCCGCCATGGCCGCCACAGGCGCCGCAGTCGAGGCCGGCGGCATGGGGATTGTTCGCGCTCACTCCCTCATGTCCGCACAGGAGCACAAGCCGGGGAAAGCGGTCGCCCACCCCCAGGTTGGACAGGATGCCCCTGGCGATGGCCAGCCTTGTCGCGGCCGGGATCTGTTCACACGCCGACTTTCCCAGGGCCGAGGCATTGTCCGGATTGGACGCGGGCGCCTTCCAGCCCAACGCGTTCCGCGCCAGCGAGAAGGCATAGGAAAGGCCGAACCATTCCATGAACGCGAACGCCGACGCTGGAGCCGACTTGACCCCATCAAGCGAGGGGGCCGGGTTGGGGCCCGCCGCCGCGGCCCGAAGGGAGACGGCCGGCTTGAGCAACGCGGGGCAGCGCGACGAAGGATGGCCACCGGTCACCAGTTCCAGTGACACGCCAAAGAACCCGGCGAAACCCGCGGTGCGCACATCGGGGTTCGCCAGCTCAAGGTGCCGCCTCAACCGTTCCGACCGAACATCGATGCAGAAAACGGCAAGGGCCGAGCCGGCGGCCGGGGAAGGCGCCGGCGCCAGGCGCAAGGTTTCAAACAGCCTGCGGGAATGCGCTTCCTCGAGGGCCTCCTGGAACACCAGGATGGCGGTCTCATCCTCCACTCCCGACTCGATCTCGGCGGGCAATTCCTCGAATTTACGGCCCGACAGCAGCGCCACCGCGGCATCAAGGACCACCCTGATGGCGATGATGCCCGGAAGCTCCCCGGTGCCTGAAGGCTCGGCGAGCCATGACCGGCCGCGGAAATGGCTGGCCCAACCGTACAACCCGGCCGTCAGGCGCGTGAGGTATTGCCGCGCCCTCTCGGCGGGAATTTCCAGCCGCTCGAGCAGCTTGGAGATCACCGCGACAGGTTCGTTCGGAAGCGACGAGGCCCAGGCGCGGAAACCGCGAAGGCCCATGATCTCGAAGGAGAAATCGTGCCGGCACGACTCGAGCCAGGCCGGGAACAAGCCGCGGCCATCCTCAGGCCGGGTGGCATGGTCGGCGCACCAGCGGGCGGCGGACCGCATCAGGAACGAATCCCAGTCCGTTCCATGGGCGCGATCGATCCTTTCCGCGAATGTGGCCCACAGGGTTCTCCATCGCAAGGGTGGCGACACCCTTCCCTTGAGCAACTCGGCAAGGCGCCCGGCATCCATCCCCGCGCGGCGGGCCGGTCCCTCGAGGTCGGCCAGGCAGAACTCGCCCCGGCGCCACCGGTCCTGGTAATGCCCGATTCCCGGCAGGAACGAGGCGCCCAAGCCGTCATTCACCATCCTCGAGGCCTCGAGGATCCCGGCATGGGACAGTCCGTGGAACGGGTTGACCGCGACGAAGTTCGGCAGGTCCCACAGCGGGGGAATCATGCGGGAGATCCATTCGACATGCCGGCCGACGGCCGACTCACCCTCGTGCCGGATGGCTGTTCCGGTTGTCTCAAGCATGGGCGTTTCCCCTTTCGCGGGCCGACACGGACCAAACCCTGGCGACCCACATGTCGGCGATGGTTCCCAGGTAAAAGCCGTTGAGGGCATGAACGCGCAGCGCCGTCGCGGCGGAGGAACCGCCGGACAGCGGCATGAGGGAGCGGATGACGGTGAGCAAGGCCAAGGCCGCCACCGGAATGACCGCCGCGAGGGTGGTCGCGATGCCACCGGGATGCGGATAACCCTCGGGCAAGGGGTTCCAGAGGAACTTGGCGGCGCCATACAGGGTGGCGGCCAGAACTGAGGCGGCCAAGGTTCCCATGAGGCACCAGGCGCCCCTTGCCAGGCGGGAACCGGGCGCACGGACGGCCGAGGCCACCCAGTACTGACCCGCCGCGAGGGCCGCCACCCAGCACATCGCCAACTCGCCGGCGGACTCCCACGGGGAGCATCCCGCCCACCAGCACGCCGCCGCGAGCGCGGGGAACGAGGCGGCCGAGCCGATAAGCCAAGCCGACAATTCAGCGGCGGGAGCGGCCGGGCGGGAAGCCTCGCGAGATCCGAGTTCGCCCGCCGAAAGGAACCGGTACGCCTTGTAGCAACCGTGGCCCAGCATGTGGAGCACGGCGGCGTGGAAAACTCCAAGCCCGCACTGCACCATCATGAAGCCCATCTGGGCGACGGTGGACCACGCGAGTTGACGCTTCACCTTCGGCTGGGCCCACATCGCCAGGGTTGCCATGAGGAAGGTGAGTGTGCCGATCGCGCTGAGAACCAGCATGGCCCACGGAGCCAGCACCAGGGCCGGGGCGAAACGCCACAGGAGGACCCCTCCGGCATTGATGATGCCGGCATGCATGAGCGCCGAAACGGGGGTGGGCGCCTCCATGGTTTCCGGCAACCAGGTGTGGAAAGGAAACTGGGCCGATTTCGCCAAGGCCGCCGCCACCACCAGCATCGCAATCAGACCGACATCAACGGAGGGGCCCACCGAGGCGAGGATGTCGCGGAATTGCGCGAGGTCGAGCGTGCCGTAACCGCGCCAGATGAGCCAAATGGCCGCCAGCAGGGCGAGGTCTCCCAATCGGCTGATGAGGAATTTCTTGCGGGCGGGAGGCAGGGCCTCGGGACGGTCTTTTCGGAAGGTGAGGAGTTCGTGCAGGGTCAGGCTTGTCGCCAGCCAGGCGAGAAACAGCAGCGGCAACCAGGTGGAACAAACCATGATGTATGCCGAGATGATGGCGCAGGACATCAGTCGGATGAACCGGCCCTTTCCCGGGTGGCCGTCGAGGTGGCGGTCGGAATATCGGAGGCAGACAAGGCCGACGAG
>JAGWVO010000210.1 GCA_018970845.1 Planctomycetota bacterium | reverse complement strand
GTCGAGGCCGAGCTGGTGCAGGATGGTGGCGTGGATGTCGTGGACGGTGAGCGGATTCACGACGGCGGCGTTGCCGAATTCGTCGGTTTGCCCGAAGGCCGAGCCGGCCCTGAAGCCGCCGCCCGCCAGGAACAGGGTGAAGCCGTTGACATGGTGGTCGCGGCCGCAATTGGGGCCGACCGCGGGCGTGTGCGGCGTGCGGCCCATCTCGCCGGCCCACAGGATGATCGTCTGGCCGAGCAGGCCCCTCCTCTTGAGGTCGATGATGAGCGCGGCGACCGATTGCTCGGTGACGCGCGCGTTCTTCTCATGGTTAACCTTGAGCATCCCGTGCTGGTCCCATGGGGAGTTGTTGCCATCGAAGCTCGGACAGGTGATCTCGATGAAACGCACACCGGCCTCGACCATGCGCCTGGCCCGGATGGCCTGGGTGGCGTAGTACCTCTGGTGCTCGTCCTTGGAGTCGACCCCGTAAAGCCGGCGGATGCTTTCCGGTTCGGAGCTGATGTCGGCCAGCGCGGGAACCTCGGCCTGCATGCGGAAGGCGGTTTCAAGGTTCGCGATGGCTCCCTCGATTCTTCCCGGTTCCGGCGCCAGGCGGGCGAAGGCCTTGTCTTGCTCGGTCACCAGCGCCAGCTTGCGTCGTTGCACATCGGCGGCGTCCCGGGGAAGGATGTTGTCCACGGGAACGCCCTTGGCGCGCATCGCCGTGGCCTGGTGGCTCGCCGGCAGGAACGAGCTTCCGAAGTTCTCGAGTCCGCCATTGGGCACCCAGTCGTTGTTGAGCACGATGTAACCGGGCAGGTTCCGGTTCTCCGAACCCAGCCCGTAGGAGACCCATGAACCGAAGCTGGGCGCCTGGCCGAGGCTTCGCCCCGTGTGCAGGAGCAGGTTCGATTGGCCGTGCAGCGGGAGTTCCCCGACCATCGAATTGACGACGCAAAGTTCGTCGGCCACGCCCGCGAGGTGGGGGAAAAGGTCGCTCACCCATAGGCCGGAACGGCCCCTCTGGCGGAATTCCCAGGGGCTGCCAAGCCAGACCCGGTTGGGAGCCGACTGCGACTTCCTGGAGACTGCCGACTGCCCGATCCTTTGCCCCTCGCGAATCTTGAGCATGGGCTTGGGATCGAAGGTGTCCACATGGCTGGGGCCGCCGTCCATGAAGCAGAAGATGACGCTCCTGGCCTTGGCCGCGTGGTGTGTTTCGGCACCGGCCCGGTCCGCGAGGAGGCCGTTGAGGGCCAGCCAGCCGAATCCCATCGAGGCACCCCGCAGCCAGTCCCGCCTGCAGGGAAGCGCGACTTCGCCACGATAATGTCGCCCGGTTCCGCCGCTGCCGTTCATGACGCCTCCCTCGCCTTTCAGCGGTAATAAAGAAATTCCTTGGTGTTGAAAAGGGCGTGGGCCAGTCGGGTCCACGCCGCCTCATCCTCCATCAGCCCCGAACCGCCTGTCGACTTGAACCCGTTCGCCGCGTCGCTCCAGCGGCGGAGCTCGGCTTCATCCGGAACCCGGCTGAAGGCCGACGCGAACATGTCGCGCACGCGGTCCTCGGGGCTGGCATGCGGCGCTTTCACCAGGGCCTTTCCCCAATGCCTGGCCATCTGTTCCACGAACGGATCATTGAGGAGGATCAGCGCCTGGGCCGGAACATTGGTCTCGTCGCGTCGGCCCGTCGGCAGGCGCGGGTCGGGAAGGTTGAATCCGACCAGGAACTTCGGGGGTTCCATGATCGAAATCTGGAGGTAGATCGACCTGCGCCCATTTCCGTCAAGCGGGCCGGAGTACAACCGCTTCGCGCCATCCTCGGCCACGCGGTGGGGAAGGATCGGCCGGCCATGAAGGGTCGGATCAAGCCGGCCGGAAACGGCGAGCATGCTGTCTCGAACGGCCTCGGCCTCGAGCCTTCGCATGGGGTAGTGATGCCTCAGCAGGTTGGCCGGATCCCGGGCGCGCGCCGCCTCGGTCGCCAATCCTGATTGGCGGAATGTTTCCGTGAGCAGCAGCCTGCGGACGAACCGCTTGGTCGACCAGCCCTCGCGGATCAGCAGGTTGGCCAGGTGGTCGAGCAGTTCCGGGTGGCTGGGCCTTCCGCCCAGCCTGCCGAAATCGTCCGGTGTTGCGACGATTCCCGAGCCCATGATCCAGTGCCAGAGGCGGTTGGCATACACCCTCGCCGTCAGCGGGTGATCGGACCTCAGCAGCGAGTCGGCCAATTCCATCCTTCCGCTGCCGGCGGCCGCCGCCACGGAATGACCGCCCGCGAACATGGAGAGAAAATCCGGGCTCACCGCCGGCCCCACGGAATCGACATTGCCGCGGGCGTTGAACGCCAGGCCCGCCTTGGCCCACTCGCGTTCGTCCATGCCGTTCACCGTCCTGGCGAATTCGATCGAATTCTCCACTTCCCGGTACTCCGCCAACAGCCGCGCCAGGGGAGTGCCGGCCTCGGCCCGGTTCGGGAGCAGCTTGGCCGAGAGAAGCCAGTTGACCACCTGCCCGTCGCCCGGCCGTGGCGTTCCCGCGCACCACCGCAGCACCGCGCCGCCCAGCCAGGCATCCACTTTCCGGGCGACATCCGCTGATGTCGCGGGAGGCTCGCCGGCGTACAGTTGGGCGAACGCCTCGAGATTGTCGGCCGGCGCCGCGCCGGCATCGTGGGCGACGATTCCGGTGATGCTGATCCAACTGCGCTTGTCGTGGCCGAAGTCGTTGTTGGGCAATCCTCCCGCAAGGCCGGTCCTTGGGGGAAAGTTCGGGTTGAGCGAGGCCGTGGCGAATTCCCGCGTGAACCGGGTGATTCCATTGACGGGAGCCTTGTCGGCGAAGCTGACCCAGGCGGGTTCGATGTTCTTGAGGAACCTTATCTGCTCGCCCTGGAAGGCGTTCTCGTGCACTTCCAGGTGGCCGCCGAACTCCCCGCCCGCGAGCCTGAGGCTCACATTCCTGCCCGGAACCCGGTCGTCTGGTGGCATCCTCAGCGATCCGGGCAGCTTCGACGAAAGGGCGTGGGTATGGTAGCCGCGAGGCAGCAACCGGGAGAAAACCTCATCGCCCCGAAGGGAAATCAGCGGCGTGCCGTCATCCACATATCCGGATTTCAAGCCGTCGCCTTCCGCCAGCCAGCCGGAGGGGAACCCCGGCCTTTCGAAGTCGGCAAGGATGGTGAAGCCCTTGTTCAGGGCGGCGCGCCTGTCGCGCTCGGTTCGCCACTGCGCCGCGAGGGCCGCCCAGTGGTCCCTCATGTCGCCCGGCGAGTTGAGGCGCTTGAGGGGATAGGAAATATCCTCGATTGCTGGCTTGTCGGGCAGGGCCGTCTTCCAGCGGCCCGCGGGCCAGCCTTCCGGTCCGCCGGCCACTCGCCTCCACTCGCCCGCCATGGCGGCGCGGATTTCCGAGCGCAATCCCGATAGCCGAGAGATCGCCTTGTCGTTCTTTCCCGGGGCGTCGACCACGCGGGAGGTCCAGCGAGGAGTCATGAACACGGCGCCAAGCGCGTAGTAATCGCGCTGCGAAACCGCCTCGAGCTTGTGGTCGTGGCACCGGGAGCAGGCCACCGTCATCGCCAAAAAGGCTTTGGAAAAGGCGTCGACCTTGTTGTTCACCATTTCCTGGTGCACGCCGTTGAACTCGAGGCTGCTGCCGTGGCGGTGCTCGCCCATGTGGAAGAACATCGGCCCGATCAGGCTTTCATTGATGCCTTGGCCGCGATTGACGCGGGGTTCGGCCATCAGGTCGCCCGCGACCTGCTCCCGGAGGAATCGATCATAAGGCAGGTCCGCGTTGAAAGCCCTGATCAGGTAATCGCGGTACTCATGCGATCCCTTGGCCGGATTGTCCCACTCGTAGCCGTAGGTGTCGGTGTAGCGGACGACATCCATCCAGTGCCTGGCGAACCGTTCACCGAAATGGGGTGAGGCAAGCAACTCGTCGACAAGACGCCCGTAGGCGGCCCGCGGATCCCGGGCAAGCGATTCCTCGAAACGCGCGCGGGTGGATGCGGCGGGAGGCAGGCCCGTCAGCACGAATGACAATCGCCTGAGCAGCACGGCCGGATCGGCCGGCGGCGCCGGCTTGAGTCCCGCTGAACCGAGGGCCTTGCCGATGAAGCGGTCGATCGGGTCGCTGCCCCATCCATCGTCCGCCTGCGGAGGTTCGGCGACCGGTCGCAGCGGCTTCAGGCTCCACCAGTCAAGCCTCTTGCGGAATTCCGCCGGCCAGTTGTCGGCCTTGGCCGTTGTCGCCGGCCCTTCGCGCGGGTCGGCGGCCCCACCGGCCACCCACCGGGTCAGCAGGGCGATGTCACGGTCGCCGAGCTTTCCCTTGGGCGGCATCAGCTTGATGCCGTCGCTGCCGTTGAGCGCCTTGATCAGGAGGCTCTGTCCGGGTTGGCCGGGCACGATGGCAGGACCGCTTTCCCCGCCGGTTTTCCAACCCGCCGCGGTGTCGAGGCGCAATCCGGCCTTTTGTTTCTCCGCGCCATGGCAAGACAGGCACTTCTCAACCAAAAGCGGTCGGACATGCTTCTCGAATTCCTCGGAAGCATGGGACATCCCGGCCGGCATGACGGCCAGCGGCGCGGTCGCGGCGAACCATATCCAGGGAGTTTTCACGCGATCACCTCATGGACGACCCTCGCTCCCGTGATGCGTGATTCCGTCAGTGTCTCATCCACCCCGTGGTTGGGGAAGCTGAGGCGGTCGTGGTCGAGGCCGAGTTGGTGAAGCACGGTCGCCATGAGGTCGGGAACGCTGACGCGGTCCGTCACGGCTCTGTAGCCGAGATCGTCGGTGGCGCCACGGACATGGCCGGCCTTGAACCCCCCGCCGGCGATGAGTGCCGTGAAGCCGTGCGGGTTGTGGTCCCGGCCATTACCACCCTGTGATATGGGCATCCTTCCGAATTCGCCCACCCACAGCACGATGGTGGTATCGAGCAGGCCGCGACTTTTCAGGTCGGCAATCAGGGCGGCGGAAGGCTGGTCGACCTGGCGGCACAACTTCGGCAACCGGTTATTGATGTCCCCGTGGTGGTCCCAGGAATTGTGCGGTGCCGGAGCCAGGATCTTGACGAATCTCACGCCGCGCTCGACCAACCGCCGGGCCATGAGGCACTTCCGGCCATAGCTTGCCGTGACCGGGTGATTGAGCCCGTAGGAATCGCGGGTGTGGTCGGATTCCCCGGAAAGGTCGAGTTCCCGGGCCGCCTCTAGCTGCATGCGGGCGGCAAGCTCGAAGTTCCGCGCCCGCGCCTCGAGTTCCGAGTTTCCGGGGAAGTCGTTCAAGTGCCTCGCGTTAAGACGCTCCAGCAATCGCATCGAGTCGGCCCTGACCGCCTCGGGCATGCCGGCGGGCGAGACGAGGTTGAGGACAGGTTCTCCCTCCGTGCGCAATTCCGTGCCACGGTAGAGGCTCGGAAGCCAGGCGCTGGATATTTGCATGGAACCTCCCGAATGAAACACGGAAGGCTCGCGCAGGCAGACGAATGCCGGCAGGTTCTGGTTTTCGGTTCCCAGGCCGTAGACAACCCAGGAACCCAGGGAAGGGCGCCCCGGCCGCCTGTTACCCGTGCAAAGCATGTAGGTGCCGCCGGGATGGTTCGGATCGTCATGATACAGCGACCGCACCACGCACATGTCATCGGCGAGCGTGGCGAGGTTGGGCAGCAGTTCCGAAAATTCGATGCCTGAGTTGCCATGCTTGCGGAATGCGAACGGACTGCCCATGAGGGGTTCCGTGTTCCCAGCCATGGCGTTTCGGATGTCAACCTTCTCCCCGTGGCGCTTCTTCAGGGCGGGTTTGGGGTCGAAGAGGTCCATGGGGCTGGGACCTCCGTTCTGGAACAGCATGATCACCGACTTGGCGGCTGCCGGGTGATGCCCCTGGCGGGGAGCCAGGCGGGGAGATGGCGCCGCCGCGGCGTCGGGCGACAAGAGGCTGCCAAGGGCGAACGCGCCGATGCCAAACCCGGATCTTTCCAGCATGACCCGGCGATGAAACTGGAATGGATTGGCCATCATCCCCTCCTCATCGAAGGTAAAGGAATTCGTTGCTCGACCAAAGGATTTGGCAAAGCCCGGCAAGAGCCAGCTTGTGCGCTTCAGCCGCGGTTTGGCCGGAAGCCATGTGGGCCCCGGCCTGCCGCGCGAGTGATTCGGCGCACCAGTCGGTTTCCTCCGCGGCGGGAAGCCGGCCCATCACCAGAATCCAAGCTTGGCGGACCTGCTCGGAGGGTGTCGGCACGGCATTCAGGATCCTCGCGGCGCAACGACGCGAATTCACGAGGATGAAATTGTCATTCATCAGGGCGAGCGACTGCTGGACCGTCGCGGAGGCCTCCCGGCGGCAAATTCCCCTGGTGACCGTCGGCTTGTCAAAATTGGCGAGCAGCGTCGGATTATATTG
>JAGWVO010000209.1 GCA_018970845.1 Planctomycetota bacterium | reverse complement strand
GGGATCCGCGGGGCGTAGTATACAAGTGTACAGTAGTGGAAAGGGGACGGGGGGCGGGGCATGAGGATGGCGGCGACGGGAGGGTGTCGGCGGGAACGCGGGTCTCGGGCGGCGCGCGCGGGGGCGCCGATGCCGGCGCTCTGCCTGCACTGCCTCAGGGTGGCGCCCGAGGTGCCCCTGGGGCTGTGCCTGGCGTGCGCGGGCCGGCCGGGCGTGAGGCACACCTACACGCGGCGGGCCCGCTGGACGGCGGAGCAGGAGGCGAGGCTGCGGGAGCTGGCGGAACGGGCGACGCGGAAGGCGGAGCTGTTCGGCCGGCCGGGAGCGGGGCGATGAGCGAGCCGAGGGACGGCGGCCCGATGGAGAGCCGGGAGAGGCGGACGCGGCCGGAGCGCGCCGGGGCCGGGCCGGACAGGCCGGAGTCGGACATGGCGGAAATGCTGGCGGTGGCGCGCTGCCCGGCGTGCCGGCATGTGCTGGTGCCGAGGCTGGGGGGAGGCCGGGCGTGGTTCGGCTGCGGGTGCGCGCTGGGGGACTAGCCGCCCGACTTCCAGAGCAGGAACCGCTCGAGGAGCCAGGCGAGGGCGGCGAGGCCGCGGTCGCGGTCGTCGCGGCCGGGATCGTACTCGGAGACGGCGAGGGCCGAGACGCGGGCCGGGTCGATGGCCTTGATGACATTGAGGAGCTGCAGGGGAGAGATTCCGCAGGGGACGGGCCGGGCGCTGCCGGGCACGAGGCCCTCGTCGAAGACATCGACATCGATGTCGATGACGACCTTGTCGTAGTCGGCGACGAGCGAGGCGACCTTGCCGCGGACGGCGGCGTTGTCGGCGACGAGTTCCTCGGCGGGGATGGCGTGGGGGATGAACGGCTCGATGTCGTCGGTCTTGTGGAGGAGGTCGCGGTGGCCGAGGTGGACGAGGCGGGGGGAGCCGTCGGGCTTCCAGCGGAGCCGGCGGAGGTAGTTTCCGTGGGAGAGGGTCTCGACGCTGTCGCCGAAGGCGTGGATGTCGAGGTGGGCGTCGGCCTGGAGGACGATGGTGTCGGGGTCGGCGGCGGCGAGGTCGAGCAGCGGCATGGCTCCGAGGTGGTTGCCGGAGAGCCAGATGACGGGGTCGCCGTTGGCCAGGGGCCTGCGGAGCATGGCGCGGCCGGCCTTGCGGAACCGGGCGATGGCGGCGGGGGTGTCGAAGGCGACCTCGCGGACCTTGAGGTCTCCGGCCCAGGCGGCGGCGCGCGTGGGGACGGTCTCGTGGAAGAAGTCGGCGCGCATCTCGCGGAGGGCGTCTCCCAGGGCCAGGGCGCCGGCGCCGGTGCCGGCGGAGCCGAAGGAGTCGAACGGGAAGACGAAGGCTCGGATCATCGGGGACACTCCGGACGGAACTTCCTGATTGTAGGGAACGGGGAACGGGGCGCTGCGGATGCTTGGCGCGTTGGCGGCGATGCTGGACCCCGCGGCGCTGCTGAGGCGCGCCGGGGTGGAGCCGGACCCGTGGCAGGAGCGGGTGCTGAGGTCGCGTGCGGCGAGGCTGCTTTTGTGCTGCTCGCGGCAGGCGGGCAAGAGCACGGTGACGGCGGCGCTGGCGCTGCACGCGGCGCTGCGGCGGGAGCGGGCGCTGGTGCTGCTTTTGGCGCCGAGCCTGCGGCAGTCGAGGGAGATCCACGCGAAATGCGCGGCGCTTTTGGCGGCGAACGCCCCGGGCCTGGGGAGCTGGGGGCGGGCCCGGAGGCGCACGCGCGACGAGCTGGTGCTGGGGCACGGCTCGAGGGTGCTGGCCCTGCCGGGGGCGGAGGCGACCTTGCGGGGATTCTCGGGGCCGGGGCTCATCGCCCTGGACGAGGCGTCGAGGATTCCCGACGCGCTGTACGCCGCGGCGAGGCCGATGCTGGCGGTGGGCCGGGGCAGGCTGGTGGCGTTGTCGACGCCGTTCGGCCGGCAGGGTTGGTTCTGGCGGGAGTGGGCCGCGGGCGCGGGCTGGGAGCGGCACGAGGCGCCGTGGACGGCGTGCCCGAGGATCAGCCCCGAGTTCATAGCCTTGGAGCGCTCCGCCCTTGGCGACGCGTGGGTGGAGCAGGAGTACGGCTGCAGCTTCGGGGCGCTGACGGGGCTGGTGTACCCGGGGTTCTCCTCGGCGCTCGCCGACGCGCCGCCCCCGGACGCCGGGGAGCCCGTGGGGGGCATCGACTTCGGGTGGCGCAACCCGTTCGCGGCGGTGTGGGGCCTCCGCACCCGGGACGATGTGCTGTGGCTGACGGGGGAGCGGTACCTGGCGCGGACGCCGCTGCACGAGCACGCGCGGGCCCTGCCCAAAAAGGGGATCTGGCACGCCGACCCGGCGGGTCGCACGGAGATCGAGGAGCTGAGGGCGGCGGGGTTGCGGGTGTGGCCGGGTAACAACGCGCTGGCGGGCGGGATCGCGGCGGTGACGGCGCGGCTGGAGAGCGGAAGGCTCAAGGTGGCGCGGGGGGCGTGCCCCGAGCTGGCGCGCGAGGCGGGGCTTTACCGGTACGAGGCCGAGGGAAGCGAGACGCCGCTGGACCGCGACAACCACGCGCTGGCGGCGCTGCGGTACCTGGTGATGGGGCTCGACGCGGGGCGGATGGGGAAGACGCGGGTTGGCTGAGACGAATCGCCCATGGGGCCGGCGCCCCACGCCCGCCAAAAAAATGGAAAGGAGATCTTGCATGTGGTGGCCATTCGGCCGGAGGAAAACCGTCGACCGGGCGGCGGAAATGTTCGTGGCGCCCCGCCGGGGCGACCGGCCGGCCGACTGCCTGGCCGAACTCAGCCACACCGCCTACGCCTGCGCGGCGATCAACGCGGCGGTGTGCGCGTCGTACCCGCCCCGGCTGTTCGCCCGGGGCCGGCAGGCGAGGCGGGTTCGCACCCGCGCCCTGGGAGCCGACGAGCGGCTCAAGCTGGCGGTGCCGGGCGGGGCGGGCGAGGTGCGCGAGGTGATCGACCACCCGCTCCTCGACCTGCTCGCGGAGGTGAACGGCGAGCAGGACGCGCAGGAGCTGTGGGAGCTGACGACATTGCACCAGGAGACCGTGGGCAGCGCCTACTGGAGCCTGGAGGCGGGCGCCGACGGCCTGCCGGGGGCCATCTGGACGCTGCCGGCCCACCGGGTGCGCGCGGAACGGCGCGAGGACGGGACGCTGGCGTGCTACCGGGTGTCGGGGCCCAAGGGTGAGACGGCGCTGCCGGCGGGGGAGGTGGTGCATTTCCGTTATCCCGACCCGCGCGACCCGTACGGGCCGGGTCTGAGCCCGCTGAGGGCGTGCCTGGAGACGGTGAGGGCGGCGGGGCAGTTGCGGGCCTACCGGGGCGGGCTCCTGGAGGGCGCCGCGGCGCCGGGGGTGATCCTGACGCCGGAGGGCCCCCTGGGCGAGGACGAGCGGGAGAGGCTGGAGGGCGAGTGGGAGCGGAAGTTCCGGCGGGGCACGGGGAGGGTGCTGGTGGCCGACGCGAGCCTCAAGGTTTCGGTGGTGCAGAACCCGCTGGGCGAACTGGCGACGCTGGCCGACATGGGGGGCACGCGGGCGGACATCGCCAACGCCTTCGGGGTGCCGCTGGCGTACCTGACCAACGACACGAACCTGGCGAACCTGCAGGCGGCGGAAAGGCAGCACTTGGCCGTGGCGGTGCGGCCGCGGCTGAGGCGCCGCGACCAGAGGCTCTCGAGCGCGCTGGCGCGGCTTTACGACCCGTCGGGGGGGCTGTTCTTCGCCAGCGACGACCCGTCGCCCCTGGAGCGGGAGGAGGCGCTGAGGAGGCAGGAGCTGGATTTGAAGCAGGGGGTGTTGAGCATCAACGAGGTGCGCTCGGGGCGTGGGCTGGGCCCGGCGGCCTGGGGCGGGGTGCCGTGGCTGCCGGTGGCCTGGGCGCCCACCGACATCACCGGGCGGATCGACATCGCCCCGGAGACGGGGCGGGCCAGGCGCGAGGCGCCGGGGGGAGGTGCGGCATGAGGGCGGCCCTGGTGACGGGTCCCCTGGGGACGCGGGTGACGGAGGCGGGGGCGCGGGAGCAGGAGGCGGTGCTGAAGTCGCTTCCGGCGGAGTTGCGGGAGCCGAGAAGGGCGCTGGCGGCGGGCGCGCCGGCGCGGGCCGGCGCGCGGGGGGAGACATCGTGGATCAGCACGGCGGCGATCGACCGGCACGGGGATGTGGTGCTGCCGGGGGGGATGGACGACCGGCACTTCGCGGCGAACCCGGTGGTGACCTGGAACCACGACACGGCGGCGCCGCCGGCGGGGCTGTCGGCGTGGAGGCGGGTGACGGCGCGCGGGGTGCTGGCGCGGACGGTGTACCCGGCGAGGCCGGAGGAACTGGCGCCGGCGGTGGCCTGGACGCCGGACGTGGCCTGGGCGCTGGTGCGCTCGGGGCTCCTGGTGGGCAAGTCGATCGGGTTTTTGGCGACGCGGACGAGGGCGCCCACGGCGGAGGAGACGCGGGCGAGGCCGGAGATGGCGGGGGCGAGGCAGGTGGTCTCGGGGTGGATCCTGCTCGAGTACGCGTGCGTGTTCCTGCCGGCGAACCCCGAGACGCTGGTGCTGCCGGAGGGGGCGATCCGGGCGCTGGGGGAGCGGACGGCGGAGGTGGCGATGAAACGGCTCGGGGGTCGGGCCGGGGAAGCGGGAGGAGGCGACGGATGGAGGAAGGGATGAACGCGATGGACGAGGGAGTGGAAACGGCGGCGGCCGAGGCGCTGGCCGACCAGTTGGCCCAGGGGGTGGCGCGCGCCGTGGAGCGCCGGCTGGAGGAGGCCGGCCGGGCGCGGACGCTCTCGGCCCGGGGGGCGCGCGCGGCGATCTTCGGCGACGGCGGGCGGGGCGACGAGCGCCGCAACTTCGCCGACTTCCTGCTGAGCGTGCGCACCCACGACAGCCGCAGGCTGGAGGATGTGTACCGCTCGAGCAAGGCGGCGATGAACACGCAGGCGGGCGCGCAGGGCGGCTACCTGGTGCCCGAGGAGTTCCTGCCGAGGCTTCTGGGCGTGGCGGCCGAGCGCGCCGTGGCCAGGCCCAGGGCCACCGTGATCCCCATGGGCGCCGGCGTGCTCCATGTGCCCGCCCTGGATGTGACCGCGGCGCCCGCGGCGGGCGACACCGCGGCGTTCGGCGGCCTGGTGGCCCGATGGAGCGAGGAGGCCGCCGCGGTGAACCAGTCGGAACCGGCGTTCCGGCAAGTCACCCTGCAGGCGCGCGAGCTTTCCGGCTACGCGAAGGTCTCCAACGCCCTCGTCGACGACGCCGGCGCCGGGCTCGAGGCCCTGCTGGCGGCGCTGTTCGGCGGGGCGATCGCCTGGCACGAGGACAGCGCCTTCCTCAGGGGGGACGGCGTGGGCAAGCCCCTGGGGGCGGTGGGCCCGGCGACGGGCGCGGCGGTCGCCGTCGCGCGCAAGACCGCCAACCGCTTCCTCCTTGACGACGCGGCGAAGATGCTCGCCCGCTTCATGCCCGGTTGGAGCGCCTCGCGGGCCTGCTGGGTGATGCACCCGTCGGTGTACAGCGAGCTGCTGCTCATGGCGGACGCGACGAACCTGGTGTTTTTGCCCGACGCGCGCGCCGCGGCGCCGGGCCAGTTCTTCGGCCTGCCGGTGCTCACCTCGGAGAAGCTCACCGCGCTCGGCCTGCCGCGCGATGTGTGCCTGGTGAACTGGGAGCAGTACCTGATCGGCGACCGGCGGCAGGTGGAGGTGGCCTACAGCGAGCACACGGCGTTCACGACGAACCAGGCGGCGTGGCGGTTCGTGTCGCGGGTGGACGGCCAGCCGTGGATGCGCGCGCCGATGACCCTGTCGGACGGCGCCAGCACGCTGTCGCCCTTCGTGTACCTCTCGTGACGACACCCAAGGAGATGCCAGATGAAGCCATTTGAGCGGTTTTTCCCCAGGGCGATCATGGCGCCGGACAACCTCGCCGGCACCTCCGGGTCGCACCCGTGGACCGATGTGGGCGGGGCCCGGGGCTACCTGTGGGTGGTGCTGGCGGGCTCGACCGACGCCACGGGGATGGTGCTGCGGGCGCAGCAGGCGACCACGGTGGGCGGGACGGGCGCCAAGGACATCCCGGGCAAGGTGGTGACGGTGGCCGACGCGGGCCTCGACTACCGCGCCTACACGATCTCGCTGCTGCCCGGGGAGATGGACACGGCGAACGGCTACCGTTTCGCGCGGCTGCGGGTGGAGGTGACGGGCGGCACGACGGTGAGCGTGGCGACGGTGTTCCTGGGCACGGAGGGGCGGTTCGGCTCGATGGCCGACGAGCGCCCGGCGGAGGTGTTCCCCCCGGTGAACTGATCCGGGGCGGTTCGTGCTTGGCGGGCGCGGGGCGTTGCGTGTTTGGCGAGCGCGGGGCGTTGCATGTTTGGCGAGCGTGGGGCGTCAGCCCCATGAGTTTGAGAAACAATGATTCCGGAAT
>JAGWVO010000208.1 GCA_018970845.1 Planctomycetota bacterium | reverse complement strand
GCGATTTCAGGTCTTTCGCCGGATTATCCAGCGCGGGGGGGCGACAGGCGGCTTCCGAAGCCTGCCGGCATGAGCAATGAGATCATTCCCCCCATCATGACCGTCAGGGCGAGGGGATGGCCGGCGGTGTCGGCAAGGGGGCCAAAAACCGCGTTGCCGATCGGCGTGGCCAGGCTGAGTCCCATGGTCCACAGAGCCATGGCCCGGCCCCGGGACCTGTCGTCGGCCAGTTGCTGAACGGCTCCCTGGGCGGTCGCCAGCACCATGATGAGTCCCATTCCCGCCAGCGCGGCGCCAGCGAGTGCCGCTCCCGTGGCGCCGCTGGAAAACATCGGGGCGCCGGCCAGCACGGCCTGACCCAGCGCCGTCAGCAGCAGGCCTCCCCTCACCCGCGGCCACAAGTTACCGTCGTGTCCCCATGCCGCAATGCCCATGGCCGAGACCATGGCGCCCCCGCCGACGGCGCTCAGCAGCCAGCCATGGCCGGCCGCGTGCCAGCCAAGGCCGTCAGCCGCCACCTGCGGCAACAGCGACAGCATGGGCCAGCCGAACAGGGCGGCGCCCGTGGCGAGGAAGATGAAGAATCGGAGCTCCCCGCCATCGCGAAGTACCAGGAAGAAAGAGGGCGGGGTCTCCCCGGCCCTGCGCGGGGCCGGTTCTCCCAAGGCGCGAATGAAGGCGAGGCAGCCAAGCACGGCAAGGTAGCTGGCCGCGTTGGCGATGAAGCAAATGGCCGGCTCGGCCACGGAAATGATCCAGCCCGCCACGGCAGGGCCAACGGCCCGGGCAAGGTTGAATTGCACCGAATTCAAGGCCACCGCGTTGGGGAGGTCTTCCCGCGATGTGAGGTCCTTGAGAAAGCTCAGCCTCGCCGGCAGGTCGATCGCCTGCACGACGCCACCCAGCCAGGCGAAGGCCACAAGGCCCCACGCGGTGGGCGACCCGCACGAGGCGTAAGCGGCGAGCGCCGCGGCCTGCATGCCGAACGCCGTCTGGCTGGCCAGGACCAGCCTTCTCTTGGGAACGCGGTCGGCAAGGATGCCGGCGAGCGGGGCGAGGATGGCCGTGGGCAGGATCATGCCGATGGCCACCGCGGCGGTCCACGAACTTTGGCCGGTGAGGCTGAAGGCCAGCCAGGCCAGCGCCGTGGTCTGCATCCAGGAGCCGATCAGCGACAAACCTTGGCCCAGGTAGTAAAGGCGGTAGTCGCGGTGCCTGAGCGCGCGGAACATGGACTGGTTCATGCGCCGCCCAGATGGGCGTTGAGGCGCTCGCGTGCCGTTTCCGCGTCGATTCCCGTGACGAGGAACGCCTTGTCGCGGCTGGAGGCTCCCTTGGAGAGGGAAACCTGCGATCGCTTCAGGCCGAGCCAGCCGGCGAGCGCCTCCTCGAGAGCCGCGTTGGCCTTGCCGTCAACCGGGGGTGCCTGAACAGCCACCTTGAGCGCCCCGGAATGTTCGCCCACGATGGCGGTCCGCCGCGCTCCCGGCTGGGCTCTCACGGCAATGACAACGCCACCTGGCGAGCCAGTGATGCCGATCATGCCGGCTCGAGCCCGCCGACGAGGATGGTGCCCAGCCGGATGATCGTGGCTCCCTCCTCGATCGCCACCTCAAAATCGCCGCTCATGCCCATGCTGAGCTGGCCCAGGGGATGGCGGGAGTCCAAGAGAGGACGCAACTCCCGGGACAATGAGGCCAGCCGGCGGAAGGCCGGACGCGCCGATTCAGGGTTTTCGGCGATGGCCGCCATGGTCATGAGGCCATGCACCTCAAGGCATTTCATGGCGTTGAGGGCTGCGGCCAGGGGGGGCACCTCACCCGGTTCGAATCCCTGCTTGGCGCCCTCCCCGCTGCAATTGACCTCGAGAAGAACGCGGGCCGCGAGGTTTCGCCGGGAAGCTTCGGCATGGATGGCTTCCAGCAGCCGGACGCTGTCGCACGAGTGGATGAGCGAGACCAGCGGCAGCGTCCGTTCCACCTTGTTGCGCTGCAGGTGGCCGATCGCGTGCCAGCGGGCCCCCCGCACCAGTTCCGCCTTGCGCCACAGTTCCTGGGGCCGGTTTTCCCCCAGGTCGGGCACGCCTAGATCGACAAGCGCGCTGGCGACTTCGTGTCCCACGGTCTTGGTGACGGCCACGAGGGTGACCGTGGACGGGTCGCGGCCAACCCTGGCACAGGCGGCGGCCACCCTGGCCATGATGGCCTCCAGGCGGCGGGCGAGTGTTTCCCTGATGCTCTCCATGTCGTCATGGTATCCGAACCACCCTGTACCATGACCGGAGCACCGGGAGTTCCACCATGGCCGATGTCCAACCATTCCGCGCGTTCCGCTACAACCTGGCCCGGGTGGGGGCCCTCGAGGATGTCATCGCGCCTCCTTACGATGTGATCGACGCCGAATTGCAGCGGCGCCTGCATGAGCAGCATCCCGCCAATGTCGTCCGCCTCATCCTCGGCTACGAGCATCCCGGGGATGACGAAAACGACAACCGCGCCACCCGATCCGCGGCGTGCCTGCGCGAGTTCATGGCCGATGACGTGCTGCTGCAGGATTCCCAGCGCAGCATGACCGTGGTGCACCAGGAATTCACGGCGGGCGGCCGAACGCTTGTGCGCAAGGGTTTCATCGCCCGCGTGAGGCTCGAGCCGTTCGGCGCGGGCACGGTGTTTCCGCACGAGGAAACCTTGCCCGGGCCCAAGGCCGACCGGCTCCGCATCTTCCGCGCCACCTCGATGAACCTGAGCCCCGTTTTCGGCTTGTTTCCCGATGAAACCCGCGAGGCGCAGCAGATCCTCGACCACGCCGTGGGAAGGGCCCTGCCCCTGCAGGCCACCGATCACCTGGGGGTGGTCACCCGCGTCTGGCCGGTGACCGACCACGCCGCGGTGACGGCGGTTTCCGCCTTCCTGGCCGACAAGCCGATCTACCTGGCTGACGGCCACCACCGCTATGAGACGGCCCTCGCCTACCTGGCCGAACGCGAGGAGCTGGTCCGCCGGCAGGGGAACACCCTCGATCCCGACCACCCGGCGCGGTTCATCATGATGTACATGGTCGGCATGGATGATCCCGGCCTCGAGATCCAGCCGACACACCGGTTGGTATCGGGCCTGCCCGGCCTGACGGTAGCCAAGTTGTCGGAGGCTTTGTCTCCGGCGTTCGAGCTGAGGCGGGTCGGCCGGGGGACGGAAGGCTGCCGTGAAGCCGCCGAGGAAATCGAGATGGACGGCGGGCAGGACCTGCTGGCCTTCGGCACCCGCTCCGGCGGCGAGTGGGTTCTCGCGCGCCTGACCGATCCGTCGCGCATGGAGGCCAGGCACCCCGCAAAGTCGGCGGCCTGGCGTTCTCTCGGGGTCGCCATCGCCCATGGAGTGGGCATCGACGGGTTGCTGGCACCCCTGTTCCAGGGATCGCCCGCCATCCGTTATGTGCACAGGCACGAGGAGGTGTCGGACGACCTTGCCGCGGCCACCGGCGCGGACCTTGGCATCCTGGTGCCCGCCGCCACGATGGACCTGGTCGCCGAGATCGCCTCGGGCGGGGAACGGATGCCGGCTAAAAGCACTTACTTTTATCCGAAGATCGGATCGGGCCTGGCGTTCCACCAGCTCCGGTAGGCTTGCACCCAACGATCCAGGAATTGGCTGGTCCGGCCGAAGAAAAGGCGCCTGTTGGAGCCATGGATGGATTCATGGGCCTCATTCAACAGGCGGGGATCACAAAGCGCATCGGCTACGAGCCTCCATGAAACGCCGGAACCCCCGGAACCTGGGGTTCCGGGGGTTCCGGTGCCGTTGACTTGGGCGCCAGCTTACTTGCCCTTGGCGTCGCCTCCCTTGGCGCCCTTGGTGCCGGGATCGGCCGGGGCCTGCGGATCGTGGATGCCGTCGCCTCCCTTGCCGCACAGGCGGTCCTTGAGTTTGCCAAGGTGGCCGGGGTCGCAAGGATCATCGCAGAGCGCCACGATCCTCGGCTTCCTCACGCACACTTCCTTTTCCACGCACACCGGCACCCGCTTGCAGACATTCACGGGAACCTGCTCGCACACGGTGTAGGGCACCTTCACCGTCACGGTGTGGGGAACCATCTTCGTGACCTTCTCGCTGACGGTCTTGCTGATGGTGCATGGCTCCATCGTGCAGGTGGTGTAGGGAATCTTCTTGGTGCGGGTTTCCGTCACCATTTCGGTCACCTTGCAGGGCACCATCTTCTTCTCGGTGCAGGGAACCATGCGGCAGACGGTGTAGGGAACCATCTTCGAGCAGGTTTCCTGGACGGTCTTGTGGGTGGTGTAGGGAACCATCTTGGTGCGGGTTTCCGTCACCATCCGCTTGCGGGTCGTGCTGACCGTCTTTTGGTACTGGGCGCCCTCGACGAACGAGCGGCCTTCGCCCGGGTCGGCGTAGCCGTGGCCGTCGGCGGGGTCGACATAGGCGCCGCGCGCCAGGCGGCTCGTGGTGTAGGGAACCTGCTTGACAACCTTCTCGGTCACCATGCGGGTCTTGGTCACGGGAACCTGCTTGGTGCAGGTCTCGCAAACAACCTTGCACACCTTCACGGGCACCTGCTTGCAGACGGTGACGGGCACCTTCTTGCAGACCGTGTAAGGCACCTTCTCAACCACGCATTCCTTGACGATCTTGGTGATGGGCACCTCGCAGCAGATGGTGCGGGTGCGGAAGACCCGTCGGCTGCACACCTGGTCGGGGCACTGGCTTTCGCACTTCACCCACTTGCCGGGGCGGCAGATGTTGCGGCAGGTGCACGGATCGAACTCGCACTCCTGCTCGCGGACCCACTTCACCACCTTGCGGCCGGGCACCGTGTATTCCTCGGTGGTCCATTCGCCCACCAGCTTCGAGATCACCCTGGTCTCGGTGACGGGCGTCCGCACGGTCCGGCGAACCTCGCGCTCGCACTGCTGCACCTCGGTGCGCCACTCGGTGCAGCGCACCTCCTTCATGCTTTCCTCCACCACATGCCTGCGCACGGTGTAGGTGCAGTCCTTCATCACCGTCTCGCAGACGGGCTTGCACACATACGAGACGCACTCCTTCACATGCTCCTCGCACAGCTTCTTGGTCACCTGGCCGCAGACGGTGCGGGTCTCGACCTCGCAAACCGGCCGGCAAACGGTGTAGCGGCATTCCTTCTCGCACTGCACCGGGACCTTCTTGCAGATCGTGTACTGGCATTCCTTGTACTTCGTCTCGTACTCGGGCTTGAACTTGGTCTCCTCGACCTCCTTGCAGACGGTGCGGGTGACGGGCTTGGTGACCGTGAACTCGCACTCGCGGAAGCCGGTCGTGTACTTTGGCTTCATCACGGTTTCCTGAACCGTCTTGCGGATCGTCTCGGTGCAGGGCTTGTAGCAGGTGCGGGTTTCCTCGCGGTAGCAGGTTTTCCTCACATCCTTCAGAACCGTCTCGGTGACGGTCTGGTAGGTGGTGTGCCACCGCTTTTCCAGCACGGTGTCGAACACGAGCTGGTACTTGGGCTTGAACAGCCGCCACGCCGAGGAGAAAACTCCCTGGCTGTCGTCGCAGGTGTTGCAACAACTCGAGAAGTTGCCGGCGCCCACATGCGAGGCCGACGCCGAGGGAACCAGTCCCATCAGCGCGACCAGGGCGGCCGTGAGCGGCACTCCCAGGCGAAATCCCATGACCAAGACTCCCTTGAACCAGAACCCTCGCGCCCGGGCGTCATGCGCGGCGGCGGGGGGATTCGTCCGTCATCCATGACGGCGGCATCCCCGCGTGATCCGCCGCTGCCGGTCGCGCGGCAGCGTGGCCGCCCTGGTTCCGGCGGCACTACTGTCGCATCTGGTATCGGTGGCTCTTTCCCGGCCGGATAACGGTCTTGCCGGTTGGATTGGCGGTCGGAGTCGTTCCGGCTGACCGTTGTCAGGGTTGTGCCGTGGGTGCGTTTGGGAACGGGTGGAACGGTTGTTCCGGACGGCGGCCTACGACCACCATTTCTGGCATCGCCGGCACAACCGGCAAGGTTTCACAGGATTATCGCGGCATGGTCTTAGCGTGCGTTCTTCCGCACGAAATCCACCAGTTCCTGGCACTGGAAGAAGCCAACCCACATGTTGTGGCCCTGCCCCTTGGGCACCAGCACCTCGAAAGTGCCACCCATCGCCGCGTACTTATCCTTGGCCATGCCGGAGTTGGCCTCCAGCGGAACCACCTTGTCCACATCCCCATGGATGGCGAACAGGGGCACCTTGGCCTTGGCCAGTCCTTCCAGCCTTTCCACCGGGTTGTGTTCCTTGAGCTTGGAACGAAGGCCCTCGGCGTCGAGCCCGTAGGCGCCTGCCGCGCGCGCCAGGCCCGGATAGCTTTCGAGGTTGCACACCGGATACACCCCGGCGAAGCCACCCACCTTGTCGGGGTTTTCCGCCGCCCAGGAAAGAGTCATCAGGCCGCCCCGGCT
>JAGWVO010000207.1 GCA_018970845.1 Planctomycetota bacterium | reverse complement strand
GCGGCCTTGCCGAGAGTATTCAAGAAGGAACTCCGGGCGGAATCGCCGGGTTCAGGAATAAATCCCGCATGGAGCATCAGGTCGCGCAGGCCCAGGGCCAAGGTGCGCTCCAACGCCCATGCGAGCCTTTCCAAGCGTTCCGGACGGGTCGAATGGTCGCCAAATCCACCGGTGGCCTTGATCGTGGCCGGAGTGGTGTAATCCTCACCGGGAAATCCCAGCATCGCCCCAGTTAATTCCAAGCCGCTTGCCAGGGCCGCTTCAGGCATCCGATCACCCTCATTCCATGAGGCGTGATGGGGGTCACCACAGGCGATCTGCACCGAACGGATTTCGAGCCTGCTCATCAATGAAGCCAATTCAGGAATGCTTGTGACCTGGAGGGACCAACTACAGACCCCGATTTTCATGCTGCCCATTTTTTCCCCCGTCACCCTAGGCCTTCTCAATCACACAATTGAGCGGTCCCTTTTTCCCTTCGCTCACGGACCTGATCTGCTCATGCTTTAATTCAACGATTTCAAGCGGGCCTATCATCAGCAAAGCTTGGCCTTCCTGATGAGCGGCCAGCATGACCTCGGTTGCCTTGCTTGCCGGCCATCTCATCACCTTGACAAGGGTTTCGATGACGAAATCCATGCCATGATAGTCATCATTCAGAAGTAGCAGTTTGTAAGGCGGAAGCAAACGGGTTGCTCCCACAACCTCAGTCTCGGGCGAGGCACTGGCATGAAATGGAGGTTGACTGAAGAAGGTTTGAACCATGTTGCTGGTCTACAGATGGCGTGAAAGGTTTCAAGATATTTTCACATATCAATCATTATCAACCATGTGCCATCAATAATCGCAACCCTCTGCCTGGGAACTCCTCATGCCAATTCTTCGATTTCGAGTTTGTAGTTCGGATAGCGGAGGATCAGCGCATTGATTTCCGGTTCGGAATAGTCTGAGGTGTCAAATCCGGGAACCATGACTGTTGAGACCAGCGTCCAACCGGCTGCCCCCAAGGGCCGACTCCCATGAACCGCGCCAGCGGGAACGACAAGTTGGGGAAGTTGGCCTCTGCCACAATCAGGTCCCAAGGTGACTTGCCGTCCAGAAGGATAGGAACGGTCATCAAGAATCAACATGCCTAGGGGCGATCCGGCATGGTGAAAGTATATTTCAGTGCTGGCAAGCCGATGCAACCTGGAATGCTCGCCGGCTTTCAGGAGATAATAAATCGCCGTGCCGGCCGATCTGGGCGGAAAAGCCGTTGGCTCAACGAACCGATTATCCCCGCCTCGCCAAGTTTCCCGGTACCAGCCTCCCTCACGCGGCAACGGCGCCAAACCCAACGCCTCGATGACCTCTTCCGCTGTCGCCATTCTCAATCACCGCTAATTTTTATACGCCTTAAGGGTAATCAAGGCCGCTTCAGGGGGACATCCCCAGCGCAAGGGCTGTGACGAGCCCAGGCCGCAAGTGACATGCAAAAGCGATTCGCCCACCCGAAACCATCCATGGTCGAATCGCCTGCCGTGTCGGCTTGGCATGATGACAGGACCGATCACCGGAAGGCGGATTTGCCCACCATGCACATGGCCCGCAAAAATGAGTTTGGCCCCGGCTTCCGCCGCCCATGCCGCCTGATCGGGTGAATGACACAAGGCGATTGTGAAATCCGCTGATCCTTGTTCGGTACCGGAGGGAAGCATGCCGCGCCAAGGTCTTTCGTTCCCGATGAATCGGGTGTCAACACCCTTGATGCGGATGATTTTCTCGCGACCGCCGACCATGTGGTACCGATGCCTTCTTAGGGCTTTTTCAAGCATGTCCGGCTTGTACCACATGTCATGATTGCCAAGAATTCCAACGCGAACCGTTTTCTCCGGGAATCGACCCAATGTTCCACCCACCCACTGGTGGTATGCCAATCCGTCCACGGTGTCGCCCGTGAGCAAGACAAGGTCAGGATTCAGGCGCGAACATTCAAAAATGACCGCCCGGAACCACTCCCTGGTCGGGGTTCCCCGAAAGTGAAGGTCCGAGATGTGGAGCACCTTCAAACCTTCCCAAGAGGGTGGTAAATCCGGCAGTCGAACAACCGAGCTGGCCAGGCATGGGAAAAGCACCTCATTTCCAGGCCACTTGGCCACCCTTCCGCGCCATCCGCCTCCATGATCCAGGCGGCCCGGCTTCAAGACCGGACTGATCCTTGTTCTGGCATAATCAGATACTTCGTGTGGGCGTTGGTGGAACCGACGCGAAATTGTCGCCGCCGCAAGCAGAACCCAGCCGATGCAGGCCAACCCGACCTGGATGGGGCCAACGGTTTCACCCATGGGAAGAACGGGCCACAACCACGGACACAAGTAGGAGGCCAGCGCGAAAAGCCAGAATAGATGAACCAGTTGGACGACATCAGTCATCCTGCGGCCGACAAGCCTTCCGTACCACCAATTATGACAGGCGACGGTCACCGTGGCATGACCGGGAAACAGGATCATGGCGAAAAGGATGGAAATTGCGAGGTTCATGGACACCGTGACTCACGGACGCATGAGTCAGGTTACCAAAAGGCAAGTCGGGTTGATCAATCCTGAACGATTCGAACCCCGACGACTCCCGGTACTTTGGCAAGCCTTTTGGCAAATTCCATCGCAAGGTCTGGGCCGCTGGATCCCTCAAGGTGAACCACGCCCTGATTGAGGCTGTACTTCACGCCGGCAAATCTGGGTTCCTTGCTGATCAATTCAGCAATGACCAAGCCGGGTTCCGGAAAGGAACGCGTTTGGGCAGCGCTGGTTTTGAACGCCGAGGGTTTTGAAAGACTCTCTCCCGTTGGCAACACGCTGATGCCTGAAGTCAACGCCGCCCCGCGAACAGCTTCCTCGGAAAGAGGTTGCTCATCTGCATTTCGCCTGGTTTCCACCTGAATTGGCCCCTGTATTGGATCAAGGGATACCAGCGCGGGGGGCCGAACACCCAGGGGGCCCACATATAACTCGTTTTGGACCCTTTCGATTCCCCGGATTTTCGTCAGCATGGCAACAACGCGGGGAATCAAGGTTTTTTCTGAAACGGGCCCCATGACTGTCAGAACCCCGGAACGGCACCGAACGACAAGGTTCAATTGGCTGAATTCTGGCGATTCAACCAACGCCTTCCTCGCCGCCAAGGTTTGTTGCATATCCCTTGATGTTGAAACAGGATATTCCTTGGCCAAAGCCGGAAAAGCCGCGGCGGGAGCAGGCGATGGCTGCGCCCAAATCATAATCAGGGGAATGACGAGTGTGGTCGACATGACACACTCATCATCATCTCGATACCCCCGGGCCCGCACGCCGAAAGTTGAGCCTTTCAAGGCGAAATTGAAAAAGAAGGTTCCGGCCGCGACGGATTTTCCGTCCGCGCTAGGCGTGAATGGCCCTTTTGTGGACTGCCAGCGCGGCTTCCTTCAATGCTTCCGACAGGGTGGGATGGCCATGGCAGATCCTGGCGATGTCTTCGCTGGAACCGCGGAATTCCATGATGGTCACAGCCTCGGCAATGAGATCCGATGCCCGCGGCCCAAGGATATGGACTCCAAGGACCCGGTCGGTGACGGCATCGGCCAAAACCTTGGCAACCCCCTCATCCTCTCCCATGCACTTAGCCCTGGCATTGGGCTTGAAGGGATATTTCCCAACCTTGTACTCCACGCCGGCGGCTTTCAATTCCTCCTCGTTGCGACCGACGCTGGCAAGTTCAGGCCAGGTGTAAATCACGCTGGGAATCGTGCCGTGGTCCAAGTGCGGTTTTTGTCCAGCGAGCCTTTCGGCAAACGCCACGCCCTCGTCCTCGGCCTTGTGGGCCAACATCGGTCCCGCGACAAGGTCTCCGATCGCGTACACTCCCGCGACCTTGGTTTGGAAGTTCGGATCAACCGGAATCTGACCGGTTTTTGCGTCAGGCTGAATCCCCAGGTCTTCCAGGCCAAGTCCTTTCGTGTAAGGTTTCCGCCCCACGCAAACAAGAACCTTGTCAGCCTTGATGGCCAAGGGCTTGCCATCCGCCTCGCATTTCAGGCTCAGGCCGCCCTTGTCCATGGAGTGTCCCGTGACCTTGGTTCCCAACTGGAACGACATTCCCTGCTTTTCAAGCGATTTCTGGAGCAGGCCCGCCATTTCCCCGTCCGCGATCGCGAGAATCCTGGGTAGGTATTCAACAACCGTCACCTTGGCGCCCAACCGCTTCCAAACCGAGCCCAATTCCAACCCGATATACCCGGCGCCAACAAGGACCAGATGCTCGGGCACTTTCTCAAATGACAAGGCCTCGGTGCTGCTGACGATGTTCTTGCCATCAAAGGGAAGGAATGGCAGGTTCACCGGTTCGCTTCCGGTGGCCAGGAGAATCCGCTTGCAGGCAAGCGACGCGGTCCCGCCCGCGGCAAGTTCGACATTCACAGAACCGGATGAGGCGATCCTTCCAGTCCCGTGGAAAACCTCGACCTTGTTTTTCTTGAGAAGGAAAGCAACCCCTTGGGTCAATTCCTTGACGACGGAATCCTTTCGACCCAGCATGCCGGCAAGGTCGAGCTGGGGCGCCGCCACCTTGATTCCATGCCTCGCGGCCTGATGGGAAATCACGCTGAAAAGTTCGCTGGAATCAAGAAGTGCCTTGCTCGGAATACATCCCACATTGAGGCAAGTGCCTCCCAATGTCGCCCTCTTCTCGACACAGGCGACCGACATCCCAAGCTGGGCGGCCCGAATGGCCGCCACATAGCCGCCCGGGCCGCCACCAATCACCACCAGGTCGAATGAAGCCACGCGCATACTCCAAGTTTGCGGGAGGGATGATCGCCAAGCAGCTTACACCTCGAGCATCAATCGCTCGGGATTCTCAATGCATTCCTTGACACGGACAAGGAAGCCCACCGCCTCGCGGCCGTCGATGAGCCTGTGATCGTAGGACAAGGCCAGATACATCATCGGACGGATGGCGATCTGGTCGTCAACCACCACCGGGCGCTTCTGGATGGTATGCATTCCAAGGATGCCGCTCTGGGGCGGATTCAGGATCGGCGTCGATAGCAACGAACCGAAAACGCCCCCGTTCGTGATCGTGAAAGTTCCACCCTGCAAGTCAGCAACCGAAATCTTGCCATCCCTGGCCTTGGCCGCCAGTTCGACAATTCCCTTTTCGATCTGCGCGAATGTCATCTTGTCCGCATCACGGAGCACGGGGACCATGAGCCCCTTTTCGGTGCTGACGGCAACCCCAACATCGAGGTAGTTGGGCGTGACGACATCCGAGCCCTCAATCCTCGCGTTGACGGCGGGAAAAGCCCGGGCTGCCTCGGCAACAGCCTTGACGAAGAAACCCATGAAGCCAAGGCCCACCCCGTGCTTCTTTTGGAACGGGTCCTTGTATTTGGCTCTCAGCGCCATCACCGCGGACATGTCGGCTTCGTTGAATGTCGTGAGGATGGCGGCATTCTGCTGGGCTGACAACAGTCTTTCGGCGATCCGCTGCCGAAGGGTCGACATCCTTGTCCGGGTTTCCGAACGGGTTGGCGAAACCTTGGCTGTCTCCGCCGCGGCGGGAGCCGCCTTCGTTGAGCCAATGGCCGCTTGGACATCCTCCTTGATCACCCGTCCATCCCGACCCGTGCCAGGAATCTTGGTAGTATCCAAACCGTGTTCATCAGCCATTTGGCGGGCCGAGGGAGAGGCTGCCTGCACGGAAGCCTTTGCAACCGGTGCTGGCGCCGGAGCAGCGGGCGCGGCGACTGGAGCGGCGGAACTGGTAACTTTCCCCGGAAGGATTTTCCCGACAACTTGGCCGACCATTACCTTTTGGCCTTCTTGGACGATCACCTCAAGTGTTCCCTCGGCGGGACTGGCGATTTCCTGGGACGCCTTGTCCGTTTCCAGCTCAAAGACAGGATCTCCAGCCTTGACCCCCTGGCCGGCCTTGCGAATCCACCTGGAAAGCACGCCCTCGCTGACTGACTCCCCGACTGATGGAACCTTGATTTCAACGCTCATGCTGATTCGAGGAAGGCGCCATCGGAAATGGATCTGTTCCGACGATCGCTTTCCCCATCCCCCTTTCTCGATAGGCCAAGCCGGTAATATCCCGATTTCCCGCGGTGTCAGGCCCTCGCTGACACCTTCTCCTTGGAATTAGCTGACGCTTCAGCCTGGGATCCCCTCGCCCGGGCGCCCACCAGATGGGTTCCGGCTCCGCGAAGAGCCTTTTCCACCAATTCCTTCTGCTCCCTTTCATGGATTTTTTTCAAGCCCGTCGCCGGGCTGGCGCTCGCATCACGGCCGACATATTGGGGTTCAAGGCCAAGCGCCCGAAGCCTGGGGTCGATAAACGACCAAGCGCCCATGTTCTGGGATTCCTCCTGGGCCCACACGAGGAGTTGGCTTTTCTTGTACCGCTTCATCACCGCTTCGAGTTTGTCG
>JAGWVO010000206.1 GCA_018970845.1 Planctomycetota bacterium | reverse complement strand
ATGGATTTACGGATCGGCCTACAGCAACCCTTGGTATACCCGCACGACGATGCTGGGCCTGAGGGCCGGCGCGTTCAAGTCCCAGGAATTCAACGGCGGGGTCTACGCGGCCTACCGAACCGATTACAGGGATGTGGTACTGGGCGTGGATGGGACCTGGGAACATTGGCCGGACAGCCCATGGCAAACGGGTTTCAATGCCGAGCAAAGGCTTTACGAGTTTGAGTCGGGGCAATCCTCGCCTGTCAGGGCGACGCTGTTTGCCCGTCATATCCTGTTCGCGAACTCAAGCCTTTACCAATTGCCGTTCGATTTCAACGAAGTTTACGCGACTTACACAGGCAACTTCCTCCCCTACAGTTCGCAGTTGCCGCAGGGCGCGGTGCGGTTTTCGAATACCACGACGGCGGGTTGGCATTTGCGCCGCAATCGTCAAACCCCTTACTGGGATCCGTCGATGGGTTGGCAGTTCGACGCGGTTGTCGAGGGGGGTGGCGCGGACCTCGATTCCTATTCGGGAATGTTCCGGGCCTGGGCCCAGGGCGTGTTGGTGCAGCAGTTGCCCGATTTCTCCGAATGGATTCCGGAGGGCCCTTTGGCCCGTCTTGTCCGTCCCGCGGCGCTGGCCCTTGCCGAAACTAGGCTGGCCCTGAGGGCCTATGGCGGCACCGCGCTTCCCAGCCGGGGCGCCTTCTTCCCGTTGGGCGGGGGGGAGTCGTTCCGCGGCTTCGACATGGCCCAGCGGCAGGGAAGCACCGTGTGGGTCGGTTCGGTGGAATGGCGCTTGCCCGTGCTGCGGCATCTGGAATGGGATGTGCTCGACCATGTGGCCGGGGTGCGCGGAGTTCAGGTCGCGCTCTTTTACGATGTGGGAGACGCGTTGGCGGCCGGCAATTCCTATGGCCCCGTGGCCCATGCCGTGGGTGCCGGAATCCGTGTCGACGGTGTCCTGCTCAGCTTTGTCGAACGCGCCACCTTCCGGCTCGACTTCGCCCAGGCCATCGGTCAGGGAACGGGGCCGCAATTCTGGTTCGGCGTCAACCAGCCTTTCTGACGCAAGTCACTTCGCGGGCGCCACCGCGATGTCACCCGTTTCAGAAACGAAAAGCCAAGTTCCCGTCGCCTCATCCTTGAAGATCTCCACGCCCACGCGGCGCGTGCCGGGCCCCACCTCGTTTTCACCGGCCTTGCGCACGGCGATCACCGCGCTTGATTTCCATTCGGGCGCCTTGGGCTTGGCGTCCTGGAAGGCATGGGAGCGCGGAAGAAGATGGGCAACGGCCGCGCCCGTGAGAAATATCGCGAGAAATTGCAAGAAACGCATGTACTGTCTCCCTTGGAGTTTCCAAGTTACCAGCCATGATCGTGGGGAAAATCGGAATTCCCTCGAAACGATCTTGATCTGGCCGTGAGGGAAATCTATAGCCCGCCCCACATGCCGTCGTCATGCGGCGGTTGAATTGGTTCGAAAGGAGGCCGGGGGTGGCTGGATTTTCCAAAAGCGTGCGGGAAAGGGGCCGGCGTTGGCTGAGTTGCGCCCTGGCCGCGGGCCTGATGGGACAGATGGCGGTTGCCGGGGGGCCCGCCGCTCGTTCCCCAAGCCTTGCCGGCCACATGGTCGTGCTGGCGCCGTCGAAGGGACACCAAGCCCTCACCGCGGCGATCGAGGCCCAAAGGCGGGGCGACTATGAGTCGGCCCTGAAGTCGATCACCGAGGCGAAGGCTCGCCAATCGGACCTCAGCCCCGTCGAGGTTGCCGAACTGACAACGCTGATCGAGGCCAACAAGGCGGCCCTCGACGCGCGCAAGAAGGGTTCCGCCCAGGTTGACGCCATCGAGCGGTTGCTCGCCGCTGGCCAGAAAACCACCGCGGCCGACATGATGAAGCGCCTTTCGGTGAACGAGCAGTTTCTTTCCTCGGCCGACCGCGATCGGCTGGCTCGCATGCGCGGACAGGATTCGGCAGCCGTGGCGCCGGCATCCGCCGTGGTTCCCGCGGCCAGCAAGGCCAAGATTGTCACGCCCGCCCAGGACGACCCGCGTGGCATGCTTGTCGCTGGCCGCAACCTGATGCTGGTTGGAAAATTCCAGGAGGTCGCGGAAATCGCCGCGAAAGCCGAGGCGACGGGAGTGACTTTCGCTCCCAACGAGGACAGCCCGCAGAAACTGCGCGCCGATCTGGCCAAATACCAGCGTGACCCCCAATTCCTTTTGGCGGCGTCGCACCAGGCGCTGCGAGCCAACGACCTCGCGAGGGCGGAATCGCTGGCCAGGCAGGCCGAGAAGGCCGCCGGTCCGACCACCTTCATGTTCACGCCCGACAGTCCCGCCAAGGTCTTGAGGCAAATCGACGCGGCCAAGGCTGGCTCCGGTGCGATGGCCACGAAGCTTCCCGCGGATTCTTCATCTGCCAAGCCCGCCGAATTGGTGAAGGCTCCGGAGCCCGCCAAGCCATCCGAGACAATCAAGGCTCCCGAGGTTTTCACTCCCGCCCTGCCCAAGGAAAAAGCCAAGCCCAGCGAGTCGCCCAAGCCCGTTGAAGTGGTCAAGGCCGACCTCGCCAAGGTTGAGGAATCATCCGCCGGGAAAAAAGTGGACGGGGCGCCTTTACCCAAGGCGCCTCCCAAGGAATTGGTCGCCTTGGGCCGCAAGGCCCTTTCCGAAGGACAAATCGATGAAGCGATGAAGCTGGCTCTCCAGGCGAAAGCCGCTCCGGGCGCCCGCTATGGATTGTTCGAGGATAATCCCGACCGATTGAAGGCGGATGTTGAAAGGGCCCGCGCCAAGCGCGACCAGGCCGAGGTGATCAGGCTGATGGCCGAGGCCAGGAAGTTGCAGCAGGCAGGCGACCTCGATGGCGCGGCCAAGCTGGCCTACAAGGCCCGCCAGCTTCGCGGTCCCTCGGCGATGTGGGAAATGTCCGAGCGGCCCGAGAAGCTCATCTCCGAAATCCATGCGGCCCAGTCGAAGGTCGCCGCGGGAACTGACGCCAAGGCGCGGCAGGCCCGCTCCCAACTCACCGAGGCGCGGGGCGCGCTCAAGGCGGGAGATGTCGCGGGCAGCCGCAAACTGCTCGAGCAGGTGGAATCACTGCGCGTCAACTTCGACAAGCCCGGCGAGGACACGCCTGAAAAACTGCGCAAGGACCTTGAGGTTGTCATCGCCAGCCGGGTGTCGGCCACGGGTTCGGCGCCCTCGGTGGCTCCCAAGCCACCGGCTGAAAAACCGTCCCTTCCGCCCGTGGCCATCAAGGCTCCCGGCAATGACTCGCCACCCCTCCCCGTGGCGTCGAAGCCTCCGGCTGTTCCATCCCTTCCGGCGCTTCCCGGCGATCCAGAATCCGTGGTCACCCCGCCGCTACCATCGGGCCTGACTATTCCATCACTTCCCATGGCCGCCAAGCCGCCAGTGACGCCTCCGGTGCCCACGTTGGGCAAGATTTCCGAGGGGACATCGGGTTTGCCGAGCTTGCCGCAGGTCGAGGCGAGCCAACCATCCGGCATTCCCGCGATGCCCGGCGCCACCGTGTCAGGCCAGGGAAAAACTCTTCTTGAAAAGGCTCGCGTGGAACTTCGCGCCGGCCAGACCGCCAACGCCCGCAGGCTCGCCGAGGAGGCGTTCCAGGGGCCCTATGGGGTCAAGGAGGAGGCATCCGCCGTCCTGCGCACGATTGATTCCGAGGAAAACAACCAAAAGTCGCTTGAAAGCCGCCGCACATTCGACGCCGTGGTGAGCGCCTACAATCGCAAGGAATATGAGCAGGCCCGCAACTTGCTGGCCGCGGTGAATGACAAACTTCTCGACAAGGAACGCCAATCCCGTCTGAAGGAAATCATGTCGACTCCGGGCATGCTTCCCGGGGCCGCCACGGCCCAGGCCGGAAAAGTGCCCGCCTCGGGTTCGCTTCCCGGTGGCATGCCGCCGGAAGGCCCGGGAGCGGTGGCCTCCCTGCCATCCTTGCCTGGTGCCGAGCCGAAGGCTGATTCGCTTTCGCAAGCGCAGGCGATGCAAAAGGTGAAGTTCGACAAGATGCAGCAGCAGGGACTCGATGCCCAGCGTGAGGCCGCCGAGAAATTCCGCGCCGGACAAGCCGACGCCGCGTTGGACATCCTTGGCGATTACCTGCAGGACTTGGAAGGCTGCGGGCTGGAAGCCTCCAAGCTGGCGCAACTGCGCCGGCCCGTGGAATCTCGCCTGCAGCATTTCAAGCTTCTCAAGGCCCAAAAGGAATTCCTCGACAAGGATTCGACCGCCAAGGAAGGGAAGAAGAATCCGATCGGCCAGAAGATGCTCGCGGAGGAGAACCGGAACAAGAAGGTCGCCGAACAGATGAAGCTGTTCAACACGGCATTCAAGGAAGGCAAGTATCTCGAGGCTGAAAGCTACGCGATGCGCGCCCAGGAACTCGATCCCGACAACGCCATGGCCGCCGCCGCGGTCAGCATGGCCAAGTCGCAGCGCGCCCTGGTGACCGTGAAGGGCAACAAGTCGGAAAAGGAAAAGTTCTTCCTCGACGGCCTCAACGACACCGACAAGTTCGGCCAGGCCCTCACGATCGACAAGCCCCTGGATGTGAACGAGAGCATGACCGAGCGGCGCAGCAAGCGGACTTCGCTCAGCGCCCTGACGAGCCCGCAGCGCAAGAGCGCCGCGGAGCGGGAGATCGAGAACAAGCTCAACACACCCGTGAACCTGTCGTTCAAGGATCAACCGCTCAGGGAAGTCCTCGAGGACATCCGCGCGCTTTACCAGATCAACATCGTGCCTGATGTCGCCGCGCTGGAGGCCGAGGGGATCAGCCTCGATCGTCCCGTCACGCTCAAGGTTGAGCAGATCTCCCTCAAGAGCTACCTGAACCTGCTGCTCCGGAATGTTCACCTGACATGGGTGATCAAGGACGAGGTGCTCCAGATCACGACGGAATCTCAGGCTCGGGGCAAGCTGGCCACCGTCACCTACCAGGTCACCGACCTCGTTCTTCCGGTCGAGAACCATGTAGGCCATGCGGGTCCTAATTCCTTCAACCCGCTGCTGACCTCCGCCAAGGAACAGGGCATGAAGGCCGCCGGCCAGCCCACGCCCATCGGCACCCCATTGGGGCTTAATGGTGGCACCCAAGTCGGATCCAGCACCGGGTCAAGTTCTGGCCAGCCCGTCGTGGGCGATGGCGGCAAATGGAACAAGCGAACCGGCACGACCACCGAGGAAGCGCTCATCCGCATCATCACGAGCACGATCGAACCGCAGTCATGGAGTTCGGTCGGTGGCGCGGGAACCATCGAGTACCACCCGCTCACCATGTCGCTGGTGGTGAACCAGACACCCAACATCCAGGAGCAGGTTGCCGACCTTCTCAACAACCTTCGCCGCCTGCTCGACCAGGAAGTGGCCCTGGAGATCAAGCTGATCTCCATCGCCGAGGATTTCTACGAGCGCATCGGCCTCGACTTCAACATGAACATCAAGACCGACCGCAACACCGCCAAGTTCGAGCCGATGATCACCTCGGGCAACTACAAGCCCGCCGGTTACATCAACGACCCGTATTTCCGCAACATGGTGGGCGGCATCACGCCGGCCGGGTCGTTCACCAGCGACCTCGACATCCCCATCAACCAGAACAGCTTCAACCTCTCCAACCCCGCGTTCGGAAACTACTTCGGCGCTCCGGGTGGCGGCATCAACATGGGTTTGGCGTTCTTGAGTGATATCCAGGTTTTCCTGTTCCTAGAGGCCGCGCAGGGCGACACCCGCACGAATGTGATGCAGGCGCCCAAGCTGACCCTCTTCAACGGCCAGACCGCGACCCTGAATGTCGGTGACACCCAGTTCTTCGTCACCGGCGTGAACCTGCAGACGCTGGCCAATGGAAATGTGGCGTTTGAGCCAGAAGTGCAGGGCTACTTCAACGGCATCCAGTTGACGATTCAGGCGATCATCTCAGCAGACCGCCGCACCGTGCGCCTGTCGCCCAACATCAGCATGCAGAACCTGGCGCCCGGCCCTGTCAACCTGTTCCCCGTGGTGGTGCCGATCTTCCCGCAACCCGGCTTCAACCAGCCGAACCCCGCGGATCCGATCACCTTCACGCAGCTCATCCAGCAGCCTGTCATCCAGTCGGTGACCGTGCAGACCACGGTGGCCGTGCCTGATGGCGGTACCGTCCTGATGGGCGGCCTCAAGAGGCTCAGCGAGGCCCGTAATGAATATGGTCCTCCGATCCTGAGCAAGATCCCCTACATCAACCGCCTGTTCCGCAACACCGGTTACGGTCGCGAGGCCACAAGCCTCCTCATGATGATCACGCCGCGCATCATCATCCAGGAGGAGGAGGAGCAGATCCAAACGAACTTCCGGCCGGCTCCGCAAGTCGCCCCATAGTTCGGTGAACTTATCCAATCAACCAAGGGGCCGGCTTCTTGGAAGCCGGCCCCTCACTTTTGTCCATGCCGCACCGCGTTTGGACAT
>JAGWVO010000205.1 GCA_018970845.1 Planctomycetota bacterium | reverse complement strand
CTGGCCGATGTTTGTGATGCGAGCACATTGGGCGCGACGATGTTCGAGACCGTTGGAGGGGCCGTGTCGTAAAGCGTGGTGGCGGTGCCGCTGGCGATGTTTGTTTGGGATCCGTCGGAAAAACCCCCGGCAAGAACCGTGGCGGAAACAGGGCCTTGTCCGGTTGGAATGATTCCGAAGGTGAAGGATGCCGAACTGGTGGCTGGCGAAAGGGACCCAGCCGAGTAAGTCGCGTTGGTGAGGGACAGGAAATTTGTTGGCGAACCAATGAACACCGAGGGGTTCACAACGGTACCAAAGGTGAGAGTCACCGTGATGGGGGAGAGGTTGGTGACAGTGGGGAGGGCTAGGACGGGAACAGGTTGGCTTAGTGAAAAATTCTGCGTGGTTGTGCCTGAGGCCGTGTTGATGTTGCCGGCGGCATCCGTGACCGAACCCGAAGTTAGCGAGATTTGCAGGGTTGTGGAACCTTGGCTTTGTGGCGCGGCTTGGAAGGTGTAGCTGGCGCCTGATCCCTGGAGGTTGGACAGGCTGAATGAGCCCGTGCTTCCCGCCGTGGAGATATCCGAAAGCGTCAGGCCAGTCACGGGATTGTTAAACGACAGGGTGACGGTTTCAACGGCATTGGTCACGGTGCCCGTGGTGCCGAATGAGAAAGTCGGGGAAGGCGGCGTGGTTTGAACGAGGAATGAACCTGTCAGACTGGCGACGGAATTTCCAGCCAAGTCACGCACGGGGCTTGCGCCAAGCGATATGGCGTAAGAGCCTTGGGTGGAAGCTGACCAGGAGGCTGCCGGGGCGGTGATGGTGTAGGTGGCGACATTGCCTGAAAGGTTGGCTCCAGTCACTGTGGCACCGTTGCTGACGGCAATGTTGTTCGTCGCGATGCTCGACGGATTGATGCCGGAGAGGCTATCCGCGTAAGTGATGGTGATGGTGGTTGTCGTGGCTCCGGCTTGGGTGGAATTGACGGCAGGGGCGTTCACCGAGGTAACCGTTGGTGCCGCGCGATCGGAGACCAAGGTAAACGACCCGCCTGTTCCAGAATTGCCGGCGGCGTCGGTGACGGTCCCTGCACCGACAACGATCGTGACGGTGCCGTCCGCCGAGGGCGTCGCGTTGAATGAAATCGTGCCAGCGCCTGGGTTCGGTGTGAACCCTGACAGGGTTGCTCCGCTGGCCGAAATCTTGGAAGTGTCGCTGGTGGAAAAAGGTTCGCTGAAGGAGAGCACCACGGGAACCGGCAGGGCGTTGGTCGCTCCGGAAGGCGTGATGCCGGTTGGAGAGGGGGCGACGGTGTCAACCGTGAAGGCGCCGATCGTCCCGGAAGCCACTTGGTTGGCGGCAAGGTCGGTCACAGGTGATCCGCCCACGGTGATCGTGTACGACCCCTGCGTGGACGATCCCCAGGTGCCGGAAGGGGCGGCGATGGTGTAGGAGACGCGATTGCCCGAGTTGGTGAAACCGGTGACGGTGGCTATGGCCGCGCCGTTTGTCACCGTGATGTTGCCCGGCCCGAAGGATGAGGCATTGACCCCCGATCCGGCATCTGAGTAATCTACAATAATGGTCGTAGATGAGGTTTGATTCAAGGCGCCATTGATGGTGCCCGGCAGGGTTACGGGCGACACGGTAGGACGAACCGTGTCGAAGTTCACGATCACGGTGTTGGAGGCGGTGTTGTCGAACAGGGCGGCATCCTGGACGGATCCCGCGGGCAGGCTGACGATAACGGTGCCGTTTCCCGTCGGGGTGACATCAAAGGTGTAGGATGAACCCGACCCTTGCAGGTTTGAAGCCGTTCCGCCGGAAACCATGAGATCCGAAAGGGCCAATCCCGTCACGGGATCGGCGGTGCCGGAATTGACATTGCTGAAAGAAAGGGTGAACGCGATCGGTGAAGTGCCGGTATTTCCGTTTGTCACGGCGGGCGTTGCCAAAAGCGCCGCCGGGGCTTGCGAGTCGACAACGATGGTGCCGGCACCCTGTTTGGTGAATGAACCTCCAACCACCGTGCCTCGCATGATCAAGGTGGATCCCGCCGGGGCGTTGAGGGTGGTTGGGGAGGACCCAAGCGTGACGGGACCTGAGAAAATCACCGTGCCGGTGGAAGCTCCTGAAATCGTTCCGCCCGCAAGCGTGACGGGATTGGTGCTGTTGGTTCCCTGCGTGGCGGAAAGAGTGGCCGTGGCCCCCACGGAAATGGTGGCTCCTGAAAGCGCGTTGTTCCCATCGAGGATCAGTGTCGAATTGCCATTGATCAAGGCGACTGGCGCCCCGGGCGTGCTGCTGGATACCGCCACCTGGCCTGAAACGGTGAGCCTGGATGCGGAGGAACCATCGGAAATAACAAGGGGATTCGCCGTGCCACCCACAATGGAGACCTGGCCCCCTTGGCTTGTCAGCGTGGCAATGCCTGAAAACTGGATGCTTTCGGAATAGGTGCCCGAAACGGCGCTGACCGTTCCACCTGAGGTGACAACCGTAAGCGCCTGATTGATGCTGCTTCCGTTTTGGACCGTAACCGCTTGAGCGAGAACGCCTCCGTAGTCGCCCGTCAACTTCGCGCCAGCCAATGTGATCGCCGTCAGGGTGGCATTCGTGGACCGAATACGGACATCTCGGGTCAGGGTCAGGGTTTCCGGGTAGGCTCCGGCCGCCAAGTTCAATGAACCGCCGCTGGCCGCCAAGGTCGCTCCGTCCTGGGCCAGGGCTCCCAGCGCCACGTTCACCAGCGGAGCCAGGGCGTTGGCCGAACCGGGGAGCAATCCTCCCGTGGCGGAAACGCTGAAAGACCCAACGGAAACCGGGGCGCCGCTGGAGGCATCCGTGGCGCCAACCACCGCGACGGATCGACCGATCGTCACCTGCTCGGATGAGTGGTTGCCGAGAATCAGAACACCGTTGGTGTTTGCCGCAATGCCCGAGGCGACAGTCGCTGAAGGTGCGACGATGGTCAGCGTGGTGGAACCAGTGGCGAAAGCCAAGGCGTCGAAGCCTGTCAGTGTGTCGGTTCCATCAGGGCTGCCCGGTCGGAGGTCAGTGATCACCAGGGCGCCCGTGGTCGAGTTGAAGGAGAAGCGGTAGTCGGAAATCGCGCCGCTGTAAGCCGCCGTGTCGAACCCCGCCCCGCCGTTGAGGGTGTCGTTGCCTGGACCTCCGGTGATGATGCTGTTGCCGGCGTCGCCTGTGATGATGTTGTTGGCCGTGTTGCCAACGATGTTGATGCTTGTGGAATTGAGGACCTGGGAGCCGCGGTTGATGGCGACGGTTCGCGTGTAGGGAACTGCTTGGCCCGGTGCTGAAAAAGTGGACAGGTTGAGGGTGAAACCTGTGGATGGCACCGAATTGAAAAGAACGGTGAGGCCATCTCCCGTGAGCGTGTCCTCGATGAAATCAGGACTGGCGACAACGATGGTGTCACCCGGTTGTGCCGGCGCGCTGCTGGCTTGGTTGTTGCCGACGAATTCCTCGACACCGCTTGAGATGTAGGTGATGGCGGGAACGACATTGAAGCCGTAAGTGCTCAGCGGAGGCGGATTGTTGATATTCCCTTGATACCGCGTGGCGCCAGAGGAGGTGAGCACATAGGCGCTGTCGGAAACGGTATTGCCGGACAAAATCGCCTCGACATAGGCCTTGCCTGGAGCGTTGACGGGGTTGGTGAACACGGCGGCCAGAACGGCGGCGTTTCCGATGGCTTGGGAGGAGTCGGTTTGGGGCAGGTCGGATGTGTTGATGATGTTGCCCGATATGAGTGGCAGGCCGACATCATACATCGAGAGCGGATTGCCAGGATCGTTGAGGTTTCCTTGCAGGTAAACGGCTCCGTAAAAGCCTTTGGTGATGGTGTTGCCTGATATCTCCAGGCTTGACTGCGTTGCCCCGAATCCCGCCCCGTTTTGAGGATTGACCATGCCACCGAGAATGTTGTTCGTGATCGAATACGACTGGATGCTGCTCGAGACGATCTGCTTGTTCCCGTTCAGGACTGGGTCGGCATCGTAAATCACAACGGATGCGATAGCGGTGCCCGGCACGCTTTGCGTGTTCATGTTGGCGCGATTCAGGTCGGCCTTGCTATTGGTCAGGGTGAAGGCGTTGCCCGTGGCGAACAGGAGCAGGCCCTGCCCGTCAACCGGATTCGAGGGATCGGCGTTCGTGCTGTCCACGGCGAAGGCCAGGCCGGCTATGGTGACATTTGATCCGGTGATGGCTACCAGTGCGCGGGAATCGGCGCCTTGGCTCTGGCACACAACGGTGGCTTGGGTGCCAAGCGCCGAAGTGATGTCAATGCCGGACGCCGTTACCCCCTTGATCGTTAGCGGTTTGTCGATGAGCAGGCTGACAGTATCCTGCCCGGGCCAATTGACACTCCCGCAATTGTAGGTGCCGGGCAGGATATTGATGGTGTCGCCATCATCCGCTGCATCGATGGCGAACTGGATGCTACCGAACGGGTTCTGGATCGATGTTCCCTGATTGGAATTGCTGCCGGTGGGGCTGACAAAGAATGAGGCGGGTACATCCCTTGTTTCAAGCAACTCTAAAGAGAGGGGGGATTTTGCCTTGATGCGGGCCTTGGGCATGGCTCTCATCATTGAGTCTCCAAAGGTGTGTTCGGTTGGAACTTTTTACCCACCAGATTAAATGAGCCATTTGTGATCAGTCATTTGGCATGACTCATTTTCGATCATGTTATTGTTTGCTAAATATTCCAGCAAATGAAAAATTAATACATGGTTGATTTCTTATCTGAATGACTGATTGGGGTTGGTGCAGAAACTCAACTTGGCTTACTAATGAAAGAAGGTTTCCAGGCGGAGCAGATTGTCAATGTTTCCACGAGAATCCTATTTCGTTCTTGTCGCGGCCTGCCTGCTGGCCGTTTCACAATCGAGGGCCCAAGGTTGGGCCGAAAAGATGTTAGCTAGCGGCCTTTCCCACGATTTTGGGACAGTGCCCCGGGGTGCCCAGTTGTTGCATCGTTTTCCCGTCACGAACATATACGCGGTCAGGATGGAAATCACCGCTGTCCAATCCGGGTGCGGATGCGTCACGGCGGCGGCCGCCAAACGGGTGCTTGAACCCAAGGAATCAACCACCATTGATGTCCGGATGGATGCCAGCCGTTTCCAAGGCCCCAAGTCGGTCGGCGTTCGGATGACGGTCGGCCCCGAATTCGTCTCGTCTGCGGAACTCAGGGTCACGGCCCAAAGCCGGGCCGACTTTGTTTTCAATCCCGGGCAAATCCAGTTTGGGGTGGTCAACGCCGGCGCCGGAGCGAGCCAAACGGTCGACCTGGAATATGCCGGCGGTCGCGACTTGTCCGTGACCGATGTCGTGGTGAACAACCTCCCGGTCGAGGCGAAGATTACCGAGCTCTACCGCAAGCCCGGGCAGATTGGCTATCAGGTGCGCGCCACGCTCAAGGCCACGGCGCCCGCCGGTTCTTTCAAGGATTTCATTCATCTCAAAACTAACGACCCGGCCATGCCGTTGGTTTCCCTGCTGGCCGAGGGCACGGTGCAGTCTGCGATGAGCATGTCGCCCGCGGCGCTATCCCTTGGAAATGTCGGGCCGGGAGACCTCTTGACGAGGCGGGTTGTCGTTCGTGGCGCCCAGCCGTTTTCCATCAAGGCCGTCGAGGGAACCGGGGACGGAATCGAGTTGGCGGCCCCGTTGGCCGCGAACGAGGCATCCGTCCACACCGTCGGTTTCAAGATCACCGTTCCGGCGTCCGGCTCCATCAAAAGGGAGCTGCGAATCAAGACAACCGCCCAGGATGAGGTGCTGATCCTGCAAATCGACGGTCAGGTCAGCCCCTGATCATCCGTTTCCAGGCAACTGGATGCCAAATCCTTCGAGGTCGAGTTCCTCGCCCTTTTCACCGTCGTGCGGCCCGCCCCGTTCCACGAGGGTTTTCACCAGCACCCAGACACAAGCCGGTTGCCCGGTCACGTCGTAGCCGGCGGCGTTCACATCCCCTTCCATGATCCAGCACCACTGCCGGCGCTCCGCGCCGGGGGGCGGATCTTCCTGCCATCCCTTGAGCACCCTCACGAGCGCCTGATGCGCCGCCTTCCACTGCCTTTCATCCTCGGCGATCAGCCGTTTTTCGTCGCCATTTTCCTCAAGCCTGATCCCGGCGACCTTGCGGACGGCGTCGAACAGCCTGTGTTCCAACTCAAGGCATCGCCAAGGCGACCACAAATAAAACAGCACCTTGGGAACTTCGAAAGTGAGGCCGTGCAAATCCACCCGCATGATCACTGGTTCCCCGCTGATTGGCCCGATTTCCACACTGAATTAGCTATCCTACAGGCTTGGAAGGGGAATCGGGGGCCAAGTCCGGTGGTTCCCCCAAACGCGTGACCGCGACTCCCGCCATGGCCATTCCAGCAAGAATCCAGTTTTCCAGGCGGTGGCCAAGCGAAACCGCCACACCCACGCTTTCCTCCCCGCCCAGAATCGAATAAAGGGTCCCATA
>JAGWVO010000204.1 GCA_018970845.1 Planctomycetota bacterium | reverse complement strand
GTTGCGGCTTGCACCCTTGAGGTTCGCGTTGGCGATATTGGCCAGCAATTCAGCCACGGAGGGCTTCGCGCGGGCCGTGGGCAGCATTTCAGCCGTTTTCCATGAGACCGTTTTCACCGCCTCGGGTTCCATGCCGGCCTCAGAAGCCCGCAGGGCCGCCAGCATGCGGGATGTCAGTTCGGCCCGGGCCTTGGGCGTGCCGTCGTTGTACTTGCCCGCGGCGATGTTTCCGGCGCAACCGGTGAAATAAACATGGTGGCAGCCCGGTTCCTCGGCCTGCCGTGCCTTGCGGGCGAGTCCCACGAAGTCGCTCGTCACGCGACCGTCGGCGTAGTAGCTCATCGGATGGCATGCGTAGTAATGCAGGGAAGCCACCTTGCGGGATCCATTGAAGAACGCCACGCTCCGCAAATCGGGGTCGATCAACCCCTCGGGCATGGCGAGCAACCGCGGGTCGCGGCATGCGCTGCCGCGCATGGTTTTCACCCGGCCGGTGGCGTCGCGGTCGAGCCGGCGGTTGCCAGCCACCTTCTCCACCTTCGCCCGCCCCATAGCCACATGGCTCACCGGCGCGGCCTTGCCGATGGCCGCCGCCACCGCGGCGCGGACCGCGTCCACCGCGCGGGCATGGAAATCAGGAAGGACGATGTGCGGCAACTCGGCATGCGCGGCCACCAGTTTCTCGGACTCCAGGCACGCGAACGGCGCGTTGTGCTGGTGAACGCAATGCACCGCCACCCTGTCCGGCGTGGTTCCGGCCGCCTGGGCCAGGGCCTCGCGCCACGCCACATGAGCCTCGTTGAGGATGCCGGTCCAGTCGACCGCGCACAGGACGATCGGCTTGCCGGCGCCCAGCAGCACCACCCCAAGCGCCTCGAGGGGATCATCGACCACCTCGATGGGCTTGATCCAACCGCCACAACACGGATGCCCCTTGGGCGGAGTGACATCGGCCCGGAAAGTCGCGATGTGAAGCCCGCCCGCGCCCTCGGCTGTTGCCGCCGCTCCCGGCAGGAGGGTCCAGGCGGTGCCGGCGGCCATCAGCGATCGTCGTGTCGGGTTCATGGTTGCAAGCCTCGGCGATTTCGTCCAAGCTTACCCCAACGGCGAAAGCGCGCCACCCCGAGGGATAATTCCATGCCCCTGCTCCTGGCCTTGCTCCTCATTCCGGAACAAAAGGCGCCCCCAAGGCTGCCTCGCGATGAGGTCCTGCTTGTCAGGCGCCCCGACGGCACCGTGGCCAAGGCCGCCTCGCCCGGCGAATGGGCGGCGCGACGGGCCGAGATCATCCGGGGAATGGAATCGTTCATGGGCCCGTTTCCCGGCAAGGAAAAGCGCGTGTCCCTGGATGTGAAAATCGACGAGGAGACCGACTGCGGCACCTATGTCAGGAGGCTTGTCAGCTACTCATCCGAACCGGGATGCCGCACTCCCGCCTACCTCTGCGTTCCCAAGGCGGCGCTCAATGGGGCCAAGGCGCCGGGCGTGCTTTGCCTGCATCCCACCGAGATCAACATCGGCCCCAAGGTGGTGGTGGGCCTGGGCGGGAAACCCCACAGGCAATACGCCGCCGAACTGGCCGAAAAGGGCTGCGTGACCATCGCCCCGGCCTACCCCACGATGGGCGGCTACGATCCCGACCTGAAGCGACTCGGGCACGCCTCGGGAACCATGAAGGCCATCTGGGACAACTCCCGCGCCCTCGACCTTCTCGACTCGCTGCCATTCGTGAAACCCGGAGCGCGCGCCACGATCGGCCACAGCCTGGGCGGGCACAACTCCGTTTTCACCGCGGTGTTCGACGATCGCCTCAAGGTGGTGGTCTCCAGTTGCGGCCTCGACTCCTTTGCCGACTATTACGACGGCAACCCGAAGAACTGGGACCACGGCAGGGGATGGTGCCAGGATCGCTACATGGCCAGGCTTGCGGCTTACAAGAACCGTTTGGCCGAGATCCCCGCCGACTTCCACGAGATGATCGCGGTGATCGCCCCGCGCACCGTGTTCATCTGCGCCCCGCTGCGGGATTCCAATTTCCGCCATGCCAGCGTCGACAAGGTTGCCGCCGCCGCCCGCAAGGCCTTCGAACTGCACGGCGCCACCGACAGGTTGGTCGTGGAACATCCCGACGCCGACCACGATTTCCCCGACGCCTCCAGGCAAAAGGCGTATGACATCATCCTGCGGGAACTACGTTAAGCGGAGCTTTCGAGGCAATCGGGCAAGGTTTTGTCAGGTCATCGTGCGGAGGGTTCTGGCATGCGGTCGTTGGCGATTCTCATGGCGTTGATGGCTTTCGTCGGGATCAACGGCGCGTTGCGTTCGCAGGGTGACAAGAAGGAAGGAAAGCCTGGGCAGCGAAAGGGCGAGTTGACCGGTGTCGTGACGGGCAAGGGCGACAACTGGATCGAGGTAAAGGCCGACGGCGAGGAGAAGGCCCGCAAGTATGTGCCCCACTGGCGCGGCGGCAACCCGAACATGGGTGGCGGACCGGACAAGGCGATGGTGGCTGAACTCAAGAAGGTGCCGCTGAAATCGCGCGTGCGGCTGGAATGGTCGTTCGAGGAGCGTCCCCGGGTCGAGAAGATCGAGGTGCTCAAGTGATCGCCTCCGTCGCCTTGCTGGCGCTTTTGGCGCCGCCGGGGTGGCACGATTCCCTGCCCCTGGCATTGTCGGAGGCCCGCAAGACTGGCAAGCCGATCTTCCTTGTCTTCCGTTGCGACCCTTGAACCGACTGCCAGGAGATCGATGCGCGGGTCTCGCGCCTTGATCCCGTCATCGAGCCGATGGCCCGGCAGTTTGTCCGGGTTCGGCTCACCCGCATCGACACGATCGACCTGCGAAGATTCAGGTTCGACCTCGACCTCACATGGGCCTGCTTCTTCATGAATTCCGACCAGGCGATCTACGGCCGCTATGGCGGCCGCGACGCCTCGGGGGCCGACTCCCGGCAATCGCTCAAGGGCCTGGCCTTCGCCCTCGGCAAGGCCCTTGAGGCCCACAAGGCGGGAACCGCCAGGCCGGAACCTCTGGAGGGGCCAGCGTTCACCATCAGGAACTTCAAGTCCGCCGGGATGGCGCGCGGATGCGTGCATTGCCACAACGCCAAGGAGATGCGGATCGCCGACGCCAAGGCCGATGGCACCTGGCGCAGGGAGGATATCCACGAATACCCGCCGCCCGACAACCTCGGCATCGTCCTCGATGTGGATTCAGGCAATGGCGTGGCCAAGGTCGTCAAGGGATCAGCGGCCGAGGCCGCCGGCCTCAGGCCGGGCCATCGCGTCACGCGCCTTGCCGGGCATCCGGTGGCCTCGTTTGCCGACGCCTCCTTCGCGCTTGACAACTGGCGTTCGGACAAGCCCGTGCCGGTGACTTTCGTCGACGGTAAGGATGCGCGCGAGGCGATGCTGGCCGTCGCCCCCGGTTGGCGGAAAACCAACATCACCTGGCGCCCTTCGCTGCTCGACATGCTGCCCGCTGTGCCGTTCAGGCCCGACGAGTTGACGGCCCGGGAAAGGACCGACCTCGGCATCCCGGCCGACCAGGCCGCGTTCCGGCAGGGGCCGCGGGTGCATTCAACGCTGGCGGAGGCCGGCATCAAGGCTGGCGACATTGTCCTGGCCATCGGTGATGGGCCCATCAGGGGATCCAGCGACGACCTGCTCGGCCATGTGCGCCGCAATTACCTGAAAGGTGATACGGTTTTGGTGAAAGTCAGCAGGGCGGGCCAGTCAATCACGATTCCGATTCAATTGAAATAAACAGATCTCCAAATGGCATTATGCCATTTTTTGGCACCATTCCAGGGCTTGCTCATCCGTGGTGTGAGTTCACGGCGCGTTGACCATGCCCCTTCCGGAAGCCGATCCCTTACCGCGCCAATTCACCAGTAAGCAGACTGTTTCAATTCCAATGGCACAGAAGCCATCGGATTGAAAATCCCGCCACCATGTGGCACCGCCACATGGAAGGCGGAGAATTCTTCACCCTTGGCCCCTTCCAGTTTCAAGGGGTTGGTCCACTTCCTTTGAACGATTCCCGCCAGGGTGGGTTGGGGCGGTGAGGAAATTCGAATCCAAAGACAAGACAAACATGATTGGCCAATCCTGAATAGTTTCGGATGCGGCGGTAGTGCGGAGATATTCCAGGCACAGATCATTCTCATTAATGAAAATAAATCTCGGCTGAACCACATCCAGAACAAATACCAACTTTGTTTAACCAGCGCTTGACAAAATATTAACATACAAAATAATACCTAGGATGTTTCGTTTTACCATGAGCTTATCATCATGATTAAGGTCGGACTCCAACGGACAAGAAACGCCTTCACGCTCATTGAATTGCTGGTTGTGATCGCGATCATCGCGGTGCTGATCGGCTTGCTCGTTCCCGCAGTTCAGAAGGTGAGGGAGTCAGCCAACCGCTCGAAGTGCGCCAACAACCTCAAGCAGATCGGCCTCGCGATCCACATGTTCGCCGACAACAATTCCGGTCGTTTTCCGGAATCAACACACGGCAAGAGCGATTTTTCCACCGCCTGGGTCAGCACCCTTGCCCCTTACATGGAAAGCGTCGACTCCATCAGGATCTGCCCGAATGATCCCAAGGGAAGGGACAGGCTTGAGAACTCCGGCACCAGTTATCTGCTGAACGACTATGTCTGCGACCCGGGCGAAGGCGCCTGCTTCTTCCTGCACAAGCTTCAAAGCACCACCGAAACCATCATCGTCTTCACCGCGTCCGACCGCAGGGGCACCGCGATCACCGAAGATCACACCCATGCCCGCAACTGGTTCCGGCCCGCCACGGCCATCGACTATCCCGACGCGCGCTGGATCAGGATCACCAACGACATTCAAACCGACCGGTTCTTTGGATCGCCCACGGGCGACCACACCGGCGGCGTTTCAAATTACCTCTATGCCGACGGCCATGTCGCCGGCATCGCCGGTTCCGCCGTCCGCGGATGGTCCGACAGGAATTTCAACTTCGCGCGCCCCCCGCAATGATCTCGCCGACGAGTCATTAATGTTTCCCAAGAGTTTCCACCCATGAGCCGTCATCACCGCCGCATCCACCGGGTCTCCTGCAATATCGAGGCCTTGGAGTCCCGGCTGACACCCGCCCTGCTGGACACATTCCTGACGACGGAACACGCGGACCTGGACATCGGATTCACGGGTTCATCTTGGTCGCTTACCGTCAACAACGAGGACAAGAACGAAAGCTACTCGGCCGACAAGGCCCTGCTTTATGTGAGCGTTGACAAGTCGAGGCAAACCGCGCCCGCCGGTTTCGGCTTCCTCGGCACCCAAACCGGCCAGGACTTCTACCAGTTGCCGGCAGCTCAGGACCCCAACCTTCCTTACCTGGGCCTGAGCGCCGAATCGGTGAGTTCGACCGCGATCGACTCCTACAGTCCCGCCGCGGAGTCGGGTGGCCGCGTCTCCGCCACCGGCAAATATGTGAGGCTCACGCTCCACGATGTCAAGGGAGCCAATGGCACCGCCGCCCCCGGCCATTTCTCCGCGTGGCAGGTCCCTTTGTCTTCCCCCGTTGTGTTCATGGCGTCATCCGACGGCATCAACACGGGTGACGGCGCCGCCGGTGATTCGCTGTGGCTTCTGGCCGGCGGGCACCAGCACTTCAATTACGGTTTCAGCGCCCCGGGGCGCTACGAGGTGACCTTCCGCGCCTCCGCCTTCCTCAACGACAACAACCCCAACACGCTGGGGGCCAAGAGCCAAAGCGGATTGGTGACTTATTACTTTTCCGTCGGCGGCGCCGGCCAGATGCGCTTCGACTCCCCGACCTACACGGTTGACGAGGCTGCCGGCAGCCGGATTGTCACCGTCACCCGGGTGGGCGGGGCCGATGGCCGGTTGACCGTCAATTACGCCGCGGCCTCGGGAACGGCGACTGCCGGGTCCGACTTCACCGCGGTAACAGGAACCCTGACTTTCAACGACCTGGAAACAACCAAGACTTTCTCCATACCCATCACCGCCGACAACAAGGCCGAAGGTTCTGAAACCGTGGCCCTGTCGCTTTCATCGCCCGGGCCCTCATCGTTCGCGGCTTACCTGTTGGCCAATGAACAATCGGGCAGGCACCTCGTTTCATCCTCAGCCACGGCGACCCTGACTATCACCGAAAACAGCCTTCCCACGATTTCGGCCATCCAGAACCGTTCCACCCCGCAAAACACCGCGACAGGCGCCATTTCCTTCACCGTGGGTGATGCCGAAACGCCGGCAGGTTCCTTGGTGGTTACCGCCAAGTCCTCCAACCCCGCGCTTGTTCCGGTCTCCAATGTCACCCTGGGAGGTTCGGGCGCCAACCGCACCGTCTCCGTCACTCCGGCCACCAACCAACCTGGCAACGCCACCATCACCTTGACAGTCACCGACTCCAATGGCGGATCCGCTGAATCATCCTTCTTGGTCACTTTCGACGATATCCCCGAGGATCCCACCCTAGCCGCCATTTCCAACCAGACGACCAACGA
>JAGWVO010000203.1 GCA_018970845.1 Planctomycetota bacterium | reverse complement strand
CCATGGGCCGTGCGTTCGCGTATCGGTTGGTGAGCGCCGTCCATGAGCGTGTGACTTGGTGAGCGCCGTGCGTGAGCGCGGCGATTCATGAACATGGCAGGCGTATGGGCCATCGCCGGGCTGATACCCGGCGCTCACCGGGGCGTTTGCCGGTTGGCACGAACCGGGTGGCAGGATGTTCGCAAGCCATGGGCCGTGCGTTCGCGTATCGGTTGGTGAGCGCCGTCCATGAGCGTGTGACTTGGTGAGCGCCGTGCGTGAGCGCGGCGATTCATGAACATGGCAGGCGTATGGGCCAGCGCCGGATAATGCCTGATTCTTCAATTACCTTGCCGTTTCAAAAACTCCGCCGCGGGCCGGTCGTTGATTCGCTCCAGCGACTTCAACTCCCGCAGCAGCGCCGCGTCGCGACCCGCAACGAAATCACACCAAATCCTTTTCAACCCCGCTGACTCCCTGAGTGGCGACAGGTCCCGCACCATTGTTCCGTTGATTTTGAGGATGGCGATCGTCTTATTTCCTTGAAGAAAACCCAAATCGTCGATTTTTGTTCCCTGGCAATCGAGGCCAACCAAAGGCGATCCCCGGAGCGGTTCGAGGCTCCTGATCGCCGTGTCGTGGCAGCGCAGGTCCTCCATGGGTGATCCGGAAAGGGGAGACAAATCCGTCACCTTCGTGTTGTTGCAAAAGAGTTTCCTGATCGGCATCCCCTTCAAGGGGGAAAGGTCGGCTATTTCCGTTGATCCGCAAATCAGGACCTGCAGCGGCATCGCGGACACGGCCTTGAGGTCGGTCAATCCCGTGCGCGGGCAGCTCAAATGTTCAATCGGGGCTGATCGCAAGGGATCCAAGTCGGTGATCTGGCTGTTTTCATCGACTTCAAGCCTGGTCAGGCTCATGCCGCGCAGCGGGGAGAGGTCGGCCAGGATTCCATTCGAACGGGTGCCGAAAGTTCCCTTGCATGACAGCGATTTCAAGCCTTTCAGCGCCCGCACCGGGGCGATGGCGGCGACATGGTCGGTGAGGAACTCGAGGCCGGTCACCACGCCGTTCTCAATGGTTGGGTTGACCGCGCCATCGAAGCCGGGGTTGAGTTGCCTGAGCATGTCGGCCACGGCCCGCGCCTGGGATTCGGCCGCGAGCCTGGAGGTGGCCTTGAACCACGCGTCGTTCGGCATGGCCGGATCGTTCTTGGGCCACAGGGCGAATCCGGCGATGCCAAGGATGATCGGCAGGCTCGCCACCGCGGTGACAGCCGGCCACCGGGTTGGCCTGTCCGTCCGGCAGCGCCGCAGGTCGGCCGCCAGCCGCGCGGCGGTCTGGTAGCGGGCGGCTGGATCCGGCGCCAGCGCCCGGGCCACAATGGCGCGAGCCATGGCGGGAAGATGGCCCGGCCTGGCCCCTTCCACGATTTCCTTGCGGAGCACGATCGGATCGTCGGACGAGTAGGGCAGCCTGCCCGTCAGCAACTCGTGCAAGACAACTCCCAGGCTGTAAATGTCGCTGCGGGCGTCATGTTCCTTGCCCTCAAGCTGCTCCCGGGGCATGTACGGCAGCGTGCCAAAGGAACTCGCCAGCGTCATTGAATTGCTTGGCGACCGGGCGATGCCGAAGTCGGCCAGCAGGGCGCGGCCATGGTGGTCGATCAGGATGTTGGCCGGCTTGATGTCGCGGTGGATGATGCCCGCCAGGTGGGCGTAGTCCAGCGCCTCGGCGATTTGGGCCACCCACTCGATCGCCCGGGCCGAGTCGGGCCTTTTGGCGATGTGGTCTTCCAGGCTGCCGCCTTCCACGAACTCCGAGACGATGAAGCAGATGCCGCCTTCCCGGCGCACATCGTGAACCGGAACGATGCCCGGATGCTTGAGCCTTGCCACCCGCCGCGCCTCGGCCATGAACGCATCAGTGGCATTGAGCTTGTCGGCCTTGGGGAACTTCACGGCCACAGTGCGCTGCAACTCGAGGTCGAAGGCCCTCCAGACTTGGGCGAAGCCTCCCTCGGCGCACAGCGTGTCGAGCCGATACCTTCCCGCGAGCACCCGAGGTTGAACAGGTTGCGCCGAGGGCGCCACGCCACCTTCCTGCGTGGGTTCCCAAGGCTTGTCGAGCCATGAGGATGTTTTCAGCGCCCTGATGCGCCGGGCCAGCTTTTGGGTGAGGTGCGGGTGTTCACGGCAGAGTTCGGCTGCGGGCACATCCCGCCCCAGTTGCCACTTTTCATCCCATTCGAGGAGTAAATTGGCAAGAATCTCCTCGTCGTTATTCCTCACAATCCAATTCCCCTTGCAACCTCACCCTGGCCGACTGCCAGCGCCTTTTGAGCGTGCGGAACGAGATTCCCAGAACTACCGACGCCTCCTCCTGCGTCAGCCCCTCGTAATAGACAAGGTTGAACACCTCGAGTTCCTCCGCGGGAAGCTTTTCGACATCGGCATGAAACCGGGTCCATGCGGCAAGGCTGTCGGGTTCCGCGGCGATGCCGTGAAGCACGCCCCGCTTTCCGTCGGCGGCCCATCCGTCGGAATGGTGTTTCGCGCCAATGCCCTCGGGGCCGAGGTGTTTCTTGGTCAAGTCGAGCAACTCGCGGCGGATCTGCAACGCGGCGAGGTTGAAGAAGTGCCTGACCGACTCAACCTTCACATCCATCAGCGCCCGATGCAGCCGGATTATGCTGTTCTGGAACACATCGTCGGTCTGCTCCCAGCGGCGCAGGGCCGGGTAGCTCCGGAACATCGACCGGGTCAGCCTCAGCAGGCGCTCGCAAGAGTGGGAGATGATGGCATCGCGCGATGCTGGTTGCTGATCGGCGGCTGAATCTATCAATAATTGAAGCTGTGTTTTGAATCCCTTGTTGAAATGATCATCCATGTAATGAACCAAAACAATTATGAACATCGTCTATTGGCTTTATTTAAATTAAAAATGCTGAAAGTCAAATAATTAGAGCCTTAGGTGAAATTCTTTTAAATTTCGTTCATTTATTTTGGCCCATTTGGCACTCAGCTATCGCATTAAAAGAAATGCAATTTAATTAGGGTACTTTTTTGGACACATATTGGTTCTACCAAGCGGATGCGTCTAGTGGATCTCGGTGTGGACCTATTTCAGAAACACGCCTGCGGGAGTTGGCCAAGTCGGGAAGCATCAAGCCGTCGGATCAGGTGTGGACGCCGGGGATGCAGTCGTGGACCTACGCGGGAACCGTGAAAGGGTTGTTCGTTCCATCCGAAGAGGCGACGGCGGGAAAATCGGGGAGGAGGCGCCGCCAGCGGAAGCGGGATAAACCTGTCCATCCGCAGGCCAATGAGGCCATGATCGGATCGTTGAAATCGCCAAATTTTTCCATATCCGCCATTCGTGTCCATCGGGATCGGGCGGCCTCCGGCTTGACTGGTTTCTTGGCCCGCGTGGCTAAGCGGCTGCCGTTTGGTTGGCACAAGCTCGGCATGTTCGCGTTCGTGATTTTGGGGTTAATGGCACTCTATTGTGTTGCTGTTGCCTTGGGATGAATCAGGTCTTTCGCCAAGGCCGGCCTTTCGCAAAGAATCCTCAACCTGTCCGCTGAAGGGCGGATGGAGTTGTGTTTTGCCGCGCCCGAAAACGCGTTTGGCCTGCACGGGCCTTACACCGTGGGCGATTTCATCTGCCCATTGAGGAAAGCCAAAGGAACACCGAACGGAGCCGCGAAGCTCCGGAGCCAACAAGCCATTTCAAAATACCCCACTCACCCTGCCATCGGCTTCGCCGGTGGCTCTTTTTATTTCAGGATTGGGATCCTTTTGTGCATTTTCAAACGGAAGCCTGTTCTAGGGGTTCAACACCATGGCCGCCGGCCGGTTGTTGATCCGTTCCAGCGACTTCACCTTCCGAAGCGCCGCCGCGTCGCGACCCGGAACGAAATCACACCAGAGCCACTTGAGACCCGGCGATTCCTCCAGAGGCGACAGGTCTTCCACCCCGGTTGAAAGAACATTGAGGGCGAACAGGCTTTTCATGCCCCTCAGCGGCGACAGGTCGGCCACTTCCGTGCGGTGGCATTCGAGGCCCACCAACGGCATGCCCCGCAGCGCCTCAAGGCTCTTGAGCGGCATGTCGTGGCAGCGTAGTTGTTCGAGCGGCATTCCCCTCAGCGGCGACAGGTCGGTCACCTTGGTGTGATCGCAATACAGCTCCCGGATGTTCATGCCCGTGAGTGGCGACAGGTCCGAGACCTCCGTGAAACGGCATATGAGAACCTTGAGAGGCATGCCCGCCAGCGGGCCCAGGTCCGACACCAGCGACCTTTGTGTGCGGAAGTATTCCAAGGGCATTCCGGATAGCGGCGACAAATCACATAACTGCGAGTTGTACTGGACTTCAAGCCTTGTCAGCTTCATTTCTTTCAACGCCGACAGATCGGGCAGGATGCCATTGGCTTGGCTGGTGAAGGTGCCGCCGCACACGAGTTCTTTCAGCCCTTCCAGCGCGCGCACCGGCCTGATGTCGGAGACATGGTCGGTGATGAACTCGAGGCCGGTCACCACGCCGTCGGCGATGGTGGGCTTCACCACTCCGTTGAATCCCGGGTTGAGTTGCGTGAGCATGTCGGCCACGGCCCGCGCCTGATCTTCTGCCGGAAGCGCGGCAGTGGCCTTGAACCACGATTCGGGAAGCTTGGCGGCCTGGGGGGGCTTGTCCGGGTTGTTTCCGGGCCACAGGGCAAATCCAGCGATGCCGAGCATGATCGGCAGGCTCGCCAGCGCGGTGACCACCGGCCAGCGGGTTGGCCCGCCCGCCCGGCAGCGCCGCAGGTCGGCCGCCAGCCGCGCGGCGGTCTGGTACCGGGAACGAGGTTCGGGGTGCATCGCCGATGCCACGATCGCCTTCGCCAGCGACGGCAATCCCGCCAACTTGGCTCCCGCCATGATCTCCTTTCTCAGCGTGACCGGATCGCTTGAGGAATAGGGGAGCCTGCCGGTGAGCAACTCATGCAACACCACTCCCAGGCTGAAGATGTCGCTGCGGGCGTCGGGTTCCCCGCCTTCAAGCTGCTCGGGGGGCATGTAAGGCAGCGTGCCGACCGAGGGCGCCAGCGCCGTGGAACTCGTGGGCGAGCGGGCGATGCCGAAGTCGGCGAGCAGGGCGCGGCCATGGTGGTCGATGAGGATGTTGGCCGGCTTGATGTCGCGGTGGATGATCCCCGCCTGGTGGGCGTATTCCAGCGCCTCGGCAACCTCCGCCGCCCACCTGATGGCTTCGCGTGGATCGGGTCGGCCACGGATCTGTTGCCCGAGGTTTCCGCCCTCCACGAATTCCGAGACGATGTAGCAGGCGTCGTTCTCCCGCCGCACATCGTAGACAGGGACGATGCCGGGGTGCTTGAGCCGGGCGACGCGGCGCGCCTCGGCCATGAACGCCTCGGTGGCGTTGTGCCGGCCGGGCTTGGGGAACTTCACGGCCACCGACCGCTGGAGTTCGAGGTCGAACGCCTTCCAGACCTGCGAGAAGCCCCCTTCGGCGAACAGCGTGTCGAGCCGGTACCGCCCGGCGAGCAGGCGTGGTTCGGCAGGTTCCGCGGATGGCGACGATCCCTCTTCAGGGCGAGGCTGCGGGGGCTTGTCGAGCCAGGAGGTGGTTTTGAGCGCCTGGATGCGGCGGACGAGTTCTTCAATCAGGTGCGGGTGGCGTTGGCAGAGTTCCCCGGCGGGGAGATCCCGGCCCTGCTGCCACTGTTCCTCCCAATCGAGAAGCAACTCGGCAAGGATGTCGTCATCGCCTTCCCTCACGATTGAGTTCCCCGTGCAACCTCACCTTGGCCGAATGCCAGCGCCGTTTGAGCGTGCGGAACGATATTCCCAAAACCCGCGCCGCCTCCTCCTGTGTCAGCCCCTCGTAGTAGAGGAGGTTGAACACCTCGAGTTCCTCGGGGGGAAGCTTTTCGACCTCGGCGTGGAACTGGGTCCATGCGGTCAGGTCCTCCGGTTCAGCGGCCTTGTCGTGGAGCGCGCCGCCCTTGTCGTCGGGAGGAAGGCCGTCGGTGTGGTGGTTGGCGCCGATGCCCTCGGGGCCGAAATGTTTCTTGGCCATGTCGAGGAGTTCGCGCCGAACCTGGGTGGCGGCGAGGTTGAAGAAATGCCTGACGGATTCAACCCTGACCTCCAGGAGGGCCCTGTGGAACCGGATCATGCTGTTCTGGAACACATCGTCGGTTTGTTCCCACCGGTGAAGCGACGGGAACCCCCGGAACATGGCCCGGGTGAGGGTCAGCAACCGTTCGCCCGCGTACGCGAGCAATGCGTCCTTGGATGACAGGTCTCCGTCAATGGCCAAATCAATCAGGTTTTGGAGTTGGGTGTCGAAACCAACGGTATCAGGCGCCGGCATCGGACTTCCCTGATCGGCAAATGAAGTTCACTCATTTGTTATAACCTGTAAATCATTCCAGCGTGTGCAAAACCAACCATCTTGTCTTGATTGCGAAGCGTGGGGAGGAAATGGGCCAAACGAATGTTGGCCTGTTTTCTCATGAATCATCGCACCAAATGCATAAGG
>JAGWVO010000202.1 GCA_018970845.1 Planctomycetota bacterium | reverse complement strand
AAGCATTCTTTCGCCACCGCTTTTCAGGTTTCGCGGTTCATTGCCCTTTGCGGGCCTGTTGCGTCCGCCCATGCGTTTTCCTGGTTCGTGGATGAGGGTTGGGGAATTTTCCATTGAGAGTAAAAAATAGAAGGATTTCTTCCATTGAAATCCGGAAACGCCAAGGCGGCCCCTCAGGCGATGATTTGCTTCACGACAGTGCCATGCACATCGGTGAGGCGGTAGTCCCGGCCGCCATGGCGGTAGGTGAGGCGCTCATGGTCGAGGCCCAGCAGGTGCAGGATCGTCGCATGGAGGTCATGGGTGTGCACCTTGCCTTCGACGGCCTCGTAGCCATGCTCATCGGTGGCTCCATGAACATGGCCGCCGCGGACGCCGCCCCCCGCTAGCCACATGCAGTAGCCCTTGTTGTTGTGGCCCCGGCCGTCCTGTGTCGGATCCTCAGGGGTGCGTCCGAATTCACCGCCCCAAATGACAAGGGTTTCCTCGAGCAGGCCCCTCCGCTCAAGGTCGATGAGAAGGGCCGCGACGGGCCGGTCGATCTGGGCGCAGTTCCGGACCATGCCCGAATTGAGAGATCCGTGGAGATCCCATTCGAGGTGCGAGATTTCAACGAACCGGACTCCCGCCTCGACAAGCCGGCGGGCAAGCAGGCACTGCTGGGCGAAGGAGCCGGAGGTGGGATTGGCGATGCCGTAAAGCGCGAGGGTCTCCTTCGACTCCTGGCGCACATCAAGCACCTTGGGCAACTCGTCCTGCATTCGGAAGGCGAGTTCATAGCTCTGGATGAGTCCCTCGACGCGGGGGTCGGCGGTCTTCGCGGCGAAGTCGCGGTTCATCGACTGCATCAAGTCGAGTTGCTCCCGCTGGGCCCGACCCGTCAGGCGTGGGCTAGCGAGATTGCCGATCGAGGCGTTGGCGGAAGGCCTTTGGGCATCTCCCATGAGGGTGGCCGAGCAAGCCGCCGGCAGGAAGGCGCTCTGGTAGTATCGCCTGCCGCCCAGGGCCGTGAGCGGGTTGATGCTGACGAATCCGGGGAGGTTCTGGTTCTCATTTCCTAGTCCGTACAGCACCCATGAACCGAGGCTGGGGCGAACGAACTGGAAGCTTCCCGTGTGAAGTTGTTCCAAGGCCTGGGGATGGTTCTCGTTGTCGGTGTGCATGCCGCGAAGCACGCAGAGTTTGTCGGCGAGCTTGGCCGTTTCGGGGAGCAGTTCGACAACCTCGATTCCGCTCTGGCCGGACTTCTTGAACGGCCACCTCGACCCGAGAAGCTTGCAATTGGGTATTTTTCCGGGTTTGCCGTGATCGGCATTGAGGCGGGGTTTCGGGTCGAAGGTTTCCATGTGGCTCGGGCCGCCACGCATGCAGAGGAAAATGACGCGACTGGCCCTGGCTTGGAAATTGCCGGCCTTGGGGGCCAGCGGATTTTTCGCGGCATCAGCGGCGGCAAGTCCCGCGAAGGCGACATGGCCGAAACCGGCCGACGCGGACCTCAGGAGTTGACGGCGGGATGGTTTCATGGGGCTTACCTCAGCGTGCGGAATTCCGCGCTTCCCAGAATGGCTTGCACAAGGCTCGTCCATCGTTCGGACCTTGTGTCGGCTTCCGCCTTGCCGGCATGGACCGGGCCGGTGGAAGCCGCGTCGGAGGGACCTGAAAGGTACGCCAAGGCCTGCTTCAACTCGTCCTGCGTCGGCTTTCGGCTGAAGGCCCGCTCAAACAGTTGGATCACCAGGGGCGCGTCTTCCCGCGTCGGGTTCGAGAGCAGGCCCGCGGCGGCGCGCCGCGATTCCGAAATCACCCAGGGGCTGTTCATGAAAAACAGGGCTTGGGCGGGAACCGTGCTTTCCTCCCGCCTGGAGGTGGGGCGCTCCGCCGATGGGAAATCGAACAGTTGGAACATTTCCGGCGGCAATCCGCGGATGACGGGGAGGTAGACTCCCCGGTGCGGGCTGTCATACAGTTCCTGCCCAAACTGGGGCTTGAATGTCGTGAATTCGCCATGGCGAAAGGGATGCACCGCGGCAAGGATTTCCGTTGAAGGCCGGGCCGGATTGAGCCTGCCGCCAACCACCAGGATGGCGTCGCGGAGCGACTCGGCGTCCAACCGCCTCGGGGACATCCGCCAGACGAGGGTGTTTTCGGGATCCGCGGCGAGCGACGCGGAAACAGGTTGGGATGAAAGTCGGTACGCCCGGCTGGTGACCAGTTCCCTGACAAGTTTCTTGGTGCTCCATCCCAGGCCGATGAACCGCAGGGCGAGGTAGTCGAGCAGTTGGGGGTGGGAAGGCCTGGAGCCATTCACTCCGAAGTCGTCGGGCGTCGTGACAAGGCCCTGTCCGAACAGGTGCTGCCAGACACGGTTGACATAGACCCGTGCCGTGAGCGGGTTGTCCGCGCTGGCCAGCCAATCGGCCAACTCCCGGCGGCCGCTCGCGGAGGCGGGAATCCGCCCCGCGGGGTTGGGGAGCACCTGAAGCACTCCGCGGGGCACCTCCTCGCCCAGGTTGGTCACCTCGCCGCGGACATGAATTCGGCAATTTCCCGGAGCCGGTTTGTCGCGGGCGGCCATCGCCCAGCCTGGCATCTCGGGAGCATGGTCCTGCCAGTCCGACAATTCCGCCTCCGCGGCCTTGACCTTCTTGTCCCACTCGCCAATGAGCGCGTTGAGGCGGTCGATCTCGGGCTGGAGTTTCGCCACATCGGCGCCTGGCTTGGCCAGTTGCACCTTGGCGTCGGATAGCTGGCGGACCACCCGGTACCGGTCGGACCGGGCTGTGTTCTGCTTCAGGGTGAGGGCCTGCAGCGTGTCGAAATATTCCTGTCCGGCCTTGGCAAGCCTCGGGGCGTCGGGCCCCACCGGTTGGAGCGCCGTGTTGTGGAACGCCGTGGCCTTGATGCCGCGGGTGCCATGCCCGTAAAGCGTTTCTGTTCCGCCAAGGATGCCGGCGATGGCGTAATAATCGCGGGTTGGTATCGGATCGAACTTGTGGTCGTGGCAGCGGGCGCAACCGATCGAAAGCCCGAGGATCGACCTGCCGATCACCTCGATTTGCTCATCGATGACATCCATCCTGAACACATCGGGCTTGGATTCCTCGAACGCCTTGGGGCCCATGGCGAGGAATCCCGTGGCGATCCTTTGGCGGTCGGCCTGTCGCGGATCGCCGGCCGGAAGCAGGTCGCCGGCGACCTGCTCGCGCAGGAAACGGTCGTATGGGACATCCATGTTGAAGCTGTCGATCACATGGTCGCGGTAGCGCCAGGCATGGAACCAGAAGATATTCCTGTCCCTGCCGTTGCTGTCGGCGTACCGCGCGGCATCCAGCCAGTGGCGACCCCAATGTTCCCCGAAGTGGGATGACGCCAGCAGTTTGTCGACGAGCCGTTCGTAGGCTGAAGGGTCGGGGTCCGAGGCGAATTCCTCGACGAGCGCCGGTTCTGGCGGCAGGCCCACAAGGTCGAAGCTGACCCGCCGGGCCAGGGTTCGCCTGTCGGCATCACCGGCGGGGTTGATTCCCTTGGCCTCCCGGGCCGCTTGCACGAATCGGTCGACATCTCCCCGAGGCCAGTCGGTTCGTGCGACCATGGGAACTTTTGGCATGGCCGGCGGAATCATCGACCAGAAGCGCCTGCCTTCCTCGATGCCCAGGCCTTTTTTCACGGCGGAGGGAGCACCCTTTCGAGGGTCGGGGGCGCCCATTTTGATCCATGCCTCGAAATCGGCGACGACGGCCCCTGGCAATTTTCCGGAAGGGGGCATCCGCGGGGCATCGGATGCGTGGCGCATCGACTTCAGCAGCAGGCCTTCGGAGGTCTTGCCTGGAACCACCGCCGGTCCGCTTTCCCCGCCCTTGATGATTCCCTCACGCGTGTCGAGAAACAGGCCGCCTTTCAACTTTCCCGCCTTGGCCGCCTCGGCGGAATGACAGGCCAGGCAATGCTGGATGAGAACGGGCCTGATCCTTGATTCAAAAAACGCGATTCCCTTGGATTCCTCGGAGCGCAAGTCCAAGGGAATGATCATGGCCAAGGCAAGGGCCAGGGGGGCGCGCATGCGCGTTGTCGCTCCTGAATTCCCGGGAAGGCATTGTGCGCGGCTGTCACGGAAAAATCATCGGCGCCAGCGGGCGGCAACGCTCAATCAATCCTAACCTTTCAGGATGACGCCGCCACACCAAACACTCATCGGGTTGATGATTAGGAAGTTATGGCGCGGATTTCCCAGCCCATCGGCCAAGGGCAAAGACGGGCGGGGATCGACATCGGCAGGGTTGTCGGGATGCTTCCGTGCTCGGACAATCGTTTCAGGGCATGGACTTTCATCAGCATGGTTGAATGATGGTCTCTAGCCGTTGGTATGGAGGCCTTTGATGAACGGTCGATTTTCATGGTTGGTGGTGTTCGCGGCAACTTTTCCGGTCTCTTGCGGACTCGCGGCCGAGGCAGCCGACGCCATTTACGCCGGAGGCCCCATCATCACGGTGGTTGACAAGGCCCCATTGGCCGAGGCGGTCGCTGTCAAGGCCGGGAAGATTGTCGCCGTGGGCGCCAAGGCCGAGGTGATGAGGTTCAAAGGGGAAGCAACGAAGCTCATCGACCTTGATGGCAAGGCCCTGCTTCCCGGATTCATCGATTCCCACGGGCACATGATCGCCGTTGGCCTGCAGCGTTCGGTGGCCAACCTGCTCCCTCCTCCCGATGGCACCTGCGACAGCATCGCCGCGTTATCCGTGACGCTCAGGAAATGGGCCGAATCGGAAGCGGCCAAGCGGATCGGCGGGGCCCGGGTGATCATCGGCTTTGGTTACGATGACGCCCAGTTGAAGGAAAGGCGGCACCCCACCCGGCACGATCTTGACAAGGTATCCCAAGACCAGCCCGTGGTGCTCATCCACCAGTCGGGGCATCTGGGAGCAATCAATACCAAGGCGCTCCAAATTGTCGGCATTACCGCTTCAACCCCCAATCCGCACGGCGGCGTGATCCGCCGGGAGGAGGATGGAAAAACCCCCAACGGAGTGCTGGAGGAAACGGCTTGGCTCAAGGTGCTGATGGGCAGCGTCCTGCCGTTCGTCAGCCGCGGCAACATGGATTATTTCATGGAGAAGGGGCAGGATGCCTGCGCCTCCTTCGGCTACACGACCGTTCAGGAGGGGCGGGCCTCGGCCGAGGAGGTGGCGGCCCTCGGCGAAGCCGCGATGAACGGCCGATTCCGCCTCGATGTCGTGGCGTACCAGGACCCTTTCGCCGGCAAGGCCGAACTCGATCCCCGCTGGCACGGGCCCGATTACAAGGGAAGGTTCCGCGTCGGCGGCTTCAAGGTGAACCTCGACGGTTCTCCCTCCGGCAAGACGGCCTGGCTGACCAAGCCTTACAAGGTTCCGCCCCCCGGCCAGGGTGAACAATACCGCGGCTATCCCACCTTCACCGACGGGGTGCTGTTTCCGGTGATCAGGCAGGCGGTGGCCAAAAAGATCCAGATACTGGCCCATTGCAATGGCGACGCCGCCAGCGACCAGTACATCGCGGCGCTGAAGCAGGCGGGGGAACCCGACCAACTCAAGTCGATCCGGCCGGTGATGATCCACGCCCAGACGGTGAGGGAGGACCAACTCGACGAGATGGCCCAGATGGGAATCATTCCGTCGTTCTTCAGCATGCACACCTATTACTGGGGCGACTGGCACCGCGACGAGACACTTGGCAAGGAAAGAGCCTATCGCATCAGCCCGGCGGTCTCGGCCATGAAAAGGAACATGCGCTGGACCTCGCACCACGACGCTCCCGTCGCATTGCCCGATTCCATCAGGATCCTGTCATCATGCGTGACGCGCAAATCACGCAGTGGCGATATCATCGGGCCCGACCAGAGGGTTTCGATGGCCGATGCCATCAAGGCGCTGACGGCGAACGCGGCGTGGCAGTATGGCGAGGAGGCGCGCAAGGGAACCATCGAGCCTGGAAAGCTCGCCGATTTCGTGATCCTCTCGGCCAACCCGCTCACGATTCCTCCCGACAGAATCATGGACCTCAAGGTGGTGGAAACGATCAAGGAAGGGCGAACCGTTCACCAGTCGAGGTGACCGGGTTGCCGGGGCAGGCCGTTTGCCTGTAACTTTTGCGGGTAATCGGTTCGCAACAAGGCCGTCGACCCGCGGGGACAAGCGTTGACCAACGGAACGAGGTCCTTTTCCGGCGAGCTGTTGGCGGTGCCCTTGGTGGCGGTCGCCGTGAATGCCGCGCTGGCCTGCGTCAAGGTCATCGCCGGTTTCTTCGGCAATTCCTATGCCCTCATCGCCGACGGAATCGAGTCGACGGCCGACATCGTGACTTCGCTGGTGGTGTGGGGGGGCCTGAGGGTGGCCGATTCCCCGGCTGATGAACGGCATCCGTACGGCTACGGCAAGGCGGAGGCACTGGCGGGCATCGTGGCGTCGCTGGCGCTTCTTGCCGCCGCCGCGGTGATCGCCTTCCAAAGCATTCGCGAGATCCTGACTCCCCACCATCTGCCGCACTGGTCCACCCTGGTGGTGCTCATCCTGGTGGTGGTCACCAAGGAAACCTTGGCGCGGTGGGTGGGGG
>JAGWVO010000201.1 GCA_018970845.1 Planctomycetota bacterium | reverse complement strand
CGGGTCGGTCATCTTGCGGGCCAGTTCCATCCGGCCGCTTCCCGAACCAGCCAAGGGAACCGCATCGAGGGCCTCGAGATACCGGCGGGGAACTACCGGCCCCGAAGCCCGCGGGGAACCGCGCACGAACACATGCTCGTTCATTCCCGTTCCATCCAGGCATGCCGGGGCCAGACGGGAAGGTCCGGGTATTTCCTTTTGGAGGCCCTTTTCCGCCTCATTCCACGCGGCAAGGGCGGCGCTAACCTCGTTGGACTTGGCCAACGGCAAGCCCAGCAGGGCCGAGAGAAAGCCGGCTTCACCGGCGGAATCGGTCAGCGGCTTTCCGGCGCGCGCCCGCGCGGCGGCGGACTTCAGCAGCGCCACCGGGTCCGCGGCGAAGGGCGCCGCCGGGGTGGCGGAACCCGGATCATCCCCCTCCACCACCATTGCCAACGCGGCGCCGGGATCGTCGGTTGAGAACTCGATATGGCAGGGAAGGCCCTGGTACCGTTCCAGGGACATCCTGAACCAGCGGAATTGGGGGCCGTTGTTGAAGGCGCGCGCCATCTCCCCGTGCAGGGGGCCCGCCAGCATGACATGGGAGCCGATGCAGGCCCGCACATGACCCTTGCCGGACATGAGGAGGTGGATTTTTCCCGAGCCGACACGGAACGCCGGCGTGGAGAGCGTGCGCCCCGACCGGGCGAATGAAAGGCCGCCCGGTTCACCCTGGCAACCGGCCGCATCGGCCGGCGCCGGCCAGAACCGGTCGCGCCGCGCCGCGGCCCGGGTGTTCACGGTCACCAGGCCGTCGGGTCCGGGCGCGAACGCGCCCACCGGAACGGGGCCGTTGCCGAAGCGGGGGCCATCCGGCAACCAGCCACCATCGGGCAACCGGGAGTAATCGACGAGGACGGCGGCCTTTGGTGACGCCTCGGCGGTGGATGGCTTCAGGACTCCATGGAGCGGATGCCCCGGGGCCTTGGCCTCGCCCGCGATGCGGGGCCAATCATCGGCGAGTTGCGTGAGCCTGGCCGCCAAGGCGTTTCCCGCCTCCTTGGCTTGGCCTTCCCGTGCCTGCCAAAGGCGCTTGGCCAAGGCATTCTCCGCTTCCAGCGTGTCGAAGCGGGCCTGCCGGTAGTGCGAGCTTTCAAGGATGCCGTAAAGCGCGTAATAGTCGCTGGTGGAAATCGCGTCGAACTTGTGGTCGTGGCAACGGGCGCAGGCGATCGTCAGGCCGAGGAAGGTCTTGCCAAGCACATCGATTCGGTTGTCGATCCGGTCGGCCTGGTCCTGCCTCACATCCACGGGGCTATGGACTTCCTCGCCCAGGAAGAAAAAACCTGTTCCCAGGACCGATTCGTTGAACCCTTCCGCCTGGTTCCGCCGCGGATCGGCGATCAGGTCGCCGGCGATGTGCTCCCGCACGAACCTGTCGTAAGGGACATCGGCATCCAGCGCGCGGATCACATAATCCCGGTATTGCCAGGCGTTGGGAATCGGGAAATCGAACTCGTGCCCCCGGGTTTCCGCGTACCGCACCAGGTCGAGCCAGTGCCTTGCCCAATGCTCGGCAAACCGCGGTGAGGAAAGCAGCCTGTCAACTTGCTTTTCGAAGGCGTCCGGCGACTTGTCGCTGGCGAAGGCCTCGGCTTCGGCCGGTGTGGGGGGCATGCCGGTGAGGTCGAAACTCAGGCGGCGCAGCAGTGTCCTCCGATCGGCCTTTGGCGCCGCCTTGATTCCGGAGTCGGCCCGGCCTTTTTCAAGCAATCGGTCGATGGATGTGCCCGTTCCGCCGGGGATCGCGGGTTCCAGGAGCGGTTTCCAGGCCCAGTGCCGGGCCTTGCGGGAAGCAAGGTCGAATGACTCTTCTTTTTTTGTCCGGTTGTCGCGGCTTTCCACCGGCCAGGGGGCGCCGCCGGCCACCCATTCCCTGATGTCGCTGATCGCCTTGGCTGGCAGCTTTCCCTTGGGCGGCATCTGCAGGTCGGCGTTGAGATATTCAATCGCGGCAACAAGGCGGCTCTTGGCCGGGTCGCCCGGAACAATCGCGGCTCCGTTGTCGCCTCCGGCCAGAACGGACATGCGGCTGTCGAGGCGGAGACCTCCCTTCACCTTCGCTCCATCGCCAACGCCGTGGCATTTGCCGCAATGTTCGACAAGCACGGGCCTTACCCGGGATTCAAAAAATGAGGCATCCACCGGCTGGCAAGGCAGGATGATGATCGTTGCAAGCAAGGAGAGCATCGCGAGGCTCCTCGGAACGCGGGAGCGAATGATGAAGATTCATCAAAATAACCGCAATTCCTTATTCGGGCAATGCGGCGCCGGGGTTCGCGAAAAACGGCATTTTCCCTGAGGGGAGCCGACTGAGGCGGATCTGTTCCCGTTGGGCCGGGGTTTCAAAACCGCTGCGGTTGCCGCCGGCGCGCTTCATGTGGGGTTTTGGGGATGTTCGGCCCCGAGGCACGGCCAGCCAATCAGGCCTTTGGCATAATTGGAAAGTTCGCTACCGGGTTCTGTGATGAAACTCGTCACCGGATGAGATCTCATTGCCCGGTTTCCGGCGCCATGTCGCGTGGCCGGTTCCAAGAACTGCCTTTCAGGAGAAAGTTTGCAGGGCCAGTTCGCCGATGAGGCGTCCTGAATCCAACCCCGCCTCGCCGTCGAAAAGGAAATGGATGCCACCGAACACCCGGCTCCAGCTTGCCTCGGTGGCGGCCTCGGAGAATCCGGCGAATGTCCTGTCGGCGATCGTGGCGACCTGTCCTGCCGGGACATCCGCCCTTGCCGTGAAAGGGGTGTCATCGCCAAAGAATCCGGCCAGCACCGTCGCCGCCGCCCCGCTGAATGTGCTGTGCCCTGATGTGTAGGTGGGGAAAGGCGGGGTCTCGATCAACGGCCTCCAGGCGCTGTCTTCCTCAGTCGAATCATTGCCATCCTCGGATGCCCGGTTGATGGCCGTGACGGGCCTCCACATGGAATACAGGTATTTGGCCTTCCAGCAGGCGATGCCGGCATCGGCCAGGGCGGTGTTCAGCGCGGCGAAAAGTTTCGCGTTTCGCGCCAGGTTGCTTCCTTGGGAGGAGGCAATGTCGGCGGCGATCTGATTCCAATGTCCGGGAGGCGTGAAGGTTCCCCCGCCATCGGCCCAGAACAGGGCGATGGCCGTCTGGTCCGCCGTGCGGGAGGAATCCGTCTTGGATCCCAAGCTCCTCACCTGATTGAAGGCGATGGCATAGTCGGTGCTGTCAAGCGCGGGAGGAGGCGGAGGCAGCACATCGTCGGCCGAGGCGAGCAGGAAGGGTGTGACGGAAGGCCACTGGGGCAACAGGGCGGCTTTGAAACCGGAGGGAGTTGGAACCCACTCGCCAGGCTGGCCCCCGGTCGGGCTGGTCGCCAAAACGAATGAGCCGTCATTGGCGCGGTCGAGCAACACCCGCGCCGCCGCGGCTTTTCCTATCGCCACGGCTTCCGACCGGATTCTCCCCGGCGTGACTCCCAAAAGACATTCGGTGAAGGTCGAGTTGAACCGTTGGCCGGCCACCGCGCCCGGGTAGAGCGCTCCCATGACATCCCTGGCCGCCGCCGCGGCGGCAACCTTCGACATGACCAGCGGGTTCGCGAGTCCCCGCGAGGCCGCGGCGGATTCCGCTTCCTTCACGGCATCGGCCATGGCCAGGTGCATCATGGCCAGGTTTCGGGCCGCCAGCGGAGGGGGGGTAAGGACATTCCTGCCCGCTCCGATGAGCTTTTCGTGACGGTAATCCTTGATCGTGTTGAGATGCGTCCGGTTCCAGCCAAGAATGGCGTCTCCCACCGTGATCTCGTGGCGGGCGGAGGTCCGCTGGCCGAACGGCCCGGTTGCCAAGACGCGGCAGATCGAGATTCCCACCGGTAGCGTGGCGGCGAAGGATACCAGCCCGGAATTGCCCACCCTGAACCCCCGGGTCCGTTGGCCCTCCATCGACACCGAAAGGCTGGCACCGGCGACCGCCGAGCATACCACCGTGGCTTGCCTTCGCTCCACCACCCCGTTTTGGTCCGGGTCGATGGCCGATGAAAGCCTTGCGGACAGGTGAAGGGGGCGAATGGTTGTCGACACGCCCAAGTTCGACCGCGCCATGCGCGCATCGGATGCGGAAATGATTCCATCGGCGTTCACATCCGCTTCCGGAGAGTAACCCGGTTGTCCAAACGATTTGCCCATCCTGCTGGAAATGACCCTGAGGTCCGTCGCGTCGACCCTGAAGTCGGCGTTGGCATCACCGGCCAGGAAGGCTTGCAAGGTCCAGTTGGCGCCCACGGAGTTTTCGGGGAGTTTCAGGGAGTATGCCTGGGTCCTCAGGATGCTTGCCGTCAATCCTCCGCGTTCGGTGCCCGGCAAGCCGGCCTTGGCGGAAATGGTTTGGGTCGACCCGTTGGCGGCGGATGTCGCCCGAATGGATCCGTCCGCGGTCGACCTGAGAATGAACCCGACAATGGGAGTCCGTTCAGGGGAATGGAAATCGTTGGCGGCAACCCGTACCGAAATCGATTCCGCACCGGGAAAGTCGGTTGACTTGAACTGCGCGAAGGCGTTGAGGTTCGAACTGGGCAACCAACGGCTTTCGAGCGATTCAATCGATGGAATGGCTTGGAACTTCATGGCGCTGCCCGTGCTGCAGGGATGGCTGGAAAACCATGGCTGATGAAGGTCGGGCATGCTTGTGAAAAAAGCGGTATCCGACCATTTAGCCACTGGTTTGGTCAACATGGGCTGTTTATTCCAGGTTTGCCGGTCAAGCCGATGCCAACTCATGGCGGGCCGGCCCCCCTTGCCGGAACCCGTCAGGTGATTCCTGGACTTTGTTCCGGACCGGGGTGATGGCAGCGGCAACCTGATATACTTTCGCCTATCCCCGGCCAACGCCGGGACTTGCGAGTCCAAGAATACGATGGATATGCCATGCCGAGCTATCATCCCGCCGCGATCGAACCCAGGTGGCAGAACTATTGGGTAAGCAACAAGACATTCCGGGTCGAGGCCGATCCCTCCAAGCCCAAATACTACATCCTCGACATGTTCCCGTATCCCTCCGGCGCCGGCCTGCATGTCGGCCATCCCGAGGGCTACACGGCCACCGACATCCTGGCCCGCTACAAGCGCATGCGCGGCCATTGCGTGCTGCACCCCATGGGTTGGGACGCCTTCGGCCTGCCCGCGGAGCAATACGCCATTGAAACGGGCACCCACCCGCGCGAGACCACCGAGAAGAACATCAACAACTTCCGCCGGCAAATCCAGATGCTCGGCTTCAGTTACGACTGGGACCGTGAGGTGGACACCACCGATCCCAATTATTACCGTTGGACCCAGTTCATCTTCCTGCTGCTGCACGACACCTGGTTCGACGCGGGCGCCCGAAAGGGCAGGCCGATATCCGAACTCCCCATCCCCTCCGAGGTGGCCGCCGGGGGCGAGGATGCCATCCGCGCGTACCGGGACGGCAAGCGCCTTGCCTACCAGGCCGAGGTGCCGGTGAACTGGTGCTCGGCGTTGGGAACCGTGCTGGCCAACGAGGAGGTGATCGACGGGCGTTCCGAGCGTGGCAACCATCCCGTGGTGCGTCTGCCCCTCAAGCAGTGGATGTTGCGGATCACGGATTACGCCGACAGGCTCATCGAGGACCTGACGCTGGTTGATTGGCCCGAGTCGATCCGCGACATGCAGCGCAACTGGATCGGCCGAAGCGAGGGTGCCGAGGTGGACTTCGCCGCCATCGCGCCCGATGGAACCGAGTCGGCCGTGCGCGTGTTCACAACGCGGCCCGACACGCTGTTTGGCGCCACATACATGGTTTTGGCGCCGGAACATCCGCTGGTTCCCAGGCTCACCACCAAGGCCCAATCGGCCGCCGTGGAAGCCTACCGCGACCAGGCGTCCCGCAAGAGCGACTTCGAACGCACGGAAATGGCCAAGGTTAAGACGGGTGTCTGGACCGGGTCGATGGCCCGCAACCCGGCCAACGGCGAATTGGTGCCTGTCTGGATCGCCGATTATGTGCTTGCCGGGTATGGAACAGGCGCCATCATGGCCGTGCCGGCGCACGACGAACGCGACTTTGCCTTCGCGAGGCAATTCAACCTGCCCGTGAAGGTGGTGGTGGAACCGTCGCAGGCTTGGCTCGACAAAACCGGCAGCACCCTAGGGAACCTCACCGCCGCCTACACCGAATCGGGCCAGGCCACCGCTTCCGGATTCCTGAGCGGACTGGGCACCGCCGAGGCCAAGGCGCGCATGACGGCCTGGCTGTCGGAACAGGGCCGCGGATCACTCAAGGTCAATTACAAGCTGCGCGACTGGCTTTTCAGCCGGCAACGATATTGGGGCGAGCCGTTTCCCCTTTTGCATGAGATCGACGCCGCCGGCAAGCCCACGGGCCGCATCGAACCCGTTGATGATTCCGAACTGCCGCTGCGGTTGCCGGACCTCGCCGACTTCAAGCCGTCGGGCCGGCCCGAACCCCCGTTGGGCAAGGCGACCGAATGGGCCGCGGTGGAGCGGGGCGGACGAAGGTATCGCCGCGAGTTGAACACCATGCCGCAGTGGGCCGGGTCGTGCTGGTACTACCT
>JAGWVO010000200.1 GCA_018970845.1 Planctomycetota bacterium | reverse complement strand
GGGGTCAGGGGAATGGATGTTTCGGTGATTGTTCCCACATTTCGCGAGGTGGAGAACCTGCCGCATCTGGCTGCCGCCATCCATTCGACTCTCACAGGTTGCGGCTTGCTCCATGAAATCATTGTCGTTGATGACAACAGCCGGGACGGCACTGAGGAGGTATGCGGCAATCTGGCGAACGCATTTTCGCTGCGGCTGATCACGAGGCGAGATGAGCGTGGTCTTTCCTCCGCCGTTGTGCGCGGGATGAATGAGGCCACCGGCAAAAGCCTCGTCGTGATGGATGCCGATCTGTCCCATCCTGCCGCATCGATACCCTCCTTGATCAAGGCACTCGACAATGGTGCCGACTTTGTGATCGGTAGCAGGTATGTTCCGGGCGGAAGCACCGAGGAAGGCTGGGGATTTTACCGGTGGCTCAATTCCAAGGTGGCGACCTTGCTCGCATGGCCCTTGGCCACCGTTTCCGATCCGATGGCCGGTTTTTTCGCCATCAAAAGGAAGACATTCCTCTTGGCATCGCGCCTGGACCCGATCGGTTACAAGATAGGACTTGAACTCTTGGTCAAGTGCCGTTGCCAAAGCGTGGCCGAGGTCCCCATCCATTTTGCCAACCGACTTCATGGCTCCAGCAAGTTGAGCCTGAAGGAGCAATTGAATTACCTGAGACACCTGGGCCGGCTTTATGGTTTCAAGATCAGGGAGTTCTTTTCACCTCGGTCCGCACATTCGGTGGCATCCTCCGAAACCCGGAAAGCCGCCTAGAGTTTCACAGGCGACCTTCGAACCGCCCTCCAGGCGACCAAACCCAGCCAACTGACCAGGGCGCATCCCACCACCGGCCATAGGCCCGGAATCATCCGTGTGGTCCACGGTCCAATACGCCACATCGTGAATCCGAGGACGGTTCCCCACGCCCCCAAAACCGCGAGGTCGGCGAACTTTGACGGATGCTCGACTAGATAAACCGCCAACAGGAAAAATCCCGGAGCCAGAAATGGCACGAACCACCTCACCGAGCAACTTCCACCCGAGTGGTTGTTTGACATCAGCGAATAGAGGAGCCATGCGGCGCCACACCAGCCAAGGCTGCCGAGAAGTTCCAGCCTCCACACGGATGACCGGATGCTTGCCAAGGCCGGGATGGCCAGAAGCAATGGCAGGTTGTGGACAAGGAAGCCATGTTTTCCTCCTAAAAGAGATCCGGCATAAAGCAGCCATGCTCCGGGTGAATGGCGAAGGACTCCGGTCATGTTGCCGGTGCCGAAGGGGGAGCCCGGCCATGCCAGGTATTCCGGAACCGCGTTCAGGGGGCCCGCCACACCGCCGATGGTCCAGTTGGCAAGGTGGCAGGCGACAATCCAGGGTGACGCCGCCAGCGCGGTGGCCAGCACCGGCGGCACCTTGCGGAGGCGGATAACCAGCAAGGCCATGGCTGCCACGAACATCAAAGGGCCACTACCAAGATCCAAATTATAGCCAAAACCCAAGGCGGTTCCGAGCATGGCCCCCAGACCGATTGATTTCCAGCCACGCGCTCCGTTGTCCGCCATTCGGAGAGTCAGCGGGCACCATGCGGATGCGACCGCCAGTTGCAGGATGTGGTTGTTCACATGCCGGGTGTAGGCCAAAGCGAAGGTTCCCATGGCCAGGGCCGAGAACCAGACCGCGCGGTCCCAACCCGCCAACCCGATCCGCCGGGCCAGGTCATGCATGCAAAACAGGGTCAACCCGAATGCCGCGACGGAAGTGCCTTCGGTCAGGATCCAGATGAAACGCTCGGGGTTCGCGTCGGGCGAAGGGGCCAAGCCGAGCCATCTCAACGGGGCGTAAATCGCGGCCATCACGACCGAAATCACCGGTGGCTTGTCGCTGTGGAAATGGCCGCGGATGCTGAGTTTGTCCGAGGTTCCCCCCGCCTGGAGATTGGCGTCGCCAGGCGAGTACGGATTGTGTCCGGCCGGACTCAATTCCGGATTCACGAATATGGAATCATCGATGGCCAAGGTTCCACGGTCGAGGAGCGACTCGACCGCAGCCAATCGGCTTCCATCATTCCAGGAACCGGCATAAGGGCGGGCCCCGAAAATGGCGAGCAGCATGGCAAGTGCTATGACGCCCCGGCAGACCAGTGTGGGAAGATCGAATTTCAGGAGTTGGCGAGGCGAGGCGACCTTGACCCTGCGAAGATCATTGGATTGATTGGTTTGACCATTCATCTTTTCCTTATCGGCAAAGATTTGTCAGTTGCCTGAAGGAAAACAGTGGGCTCATTAAACAGTGGATGCCAGCCGGACCATGGCCCAACCGGCATTCACTGTTCGGGAAAAATCAGTCGATACTCACCGCTTCGCCACCCGCGCGGGTGCCGAGTGCTGAATAGGTTGTCGGGGAGATGGAGTCCCTGAGGAACTTCACCGATCCGTCGGCAAACACGAAATTGGCCCCGCCTGTGTGGTTGCTGCCGAAGCTGAACTCATATTCGCTGAACAGCGCGCTGCCCGGGGTTTGGCGCGGGTAGTTCATGCGCACTGCAGTGGACCCCAGGCACTCGGACATGTCGCCTTGGTTGCCGGTGTCGATGTCGTCGCTGCCAATGATCCAGTGGTCCTTGCGGCCCTGGTTCAGGGCGTTGTTTTCGGCTGACAATCCCGCCATGGGAATGTCGACCCTTGAACTGATGGCCTCGCCCACCATGATGGTGTTGGAACTGCCGTCAATGATGCTGGCGAAACTGATTCCGTTACCGATGCCGTCATATGCCTTGCCGTTGTAGGTGATTCGCTGGTTTCCACCATAGGAGGTAATGAAGATGCCATCCCATTGGGAGGTGTCTTCAGTGCCGCCCGTGCCACCCCAAGGGCGGGCGGTGGTTTGGCGATTGCGGTCAGACTTTTGGATTCCCGACACGCAGCCGAGATAGTTGGCGGGATAACGCTTCTGGACGATCCAGTTATCACCGGAGATGTCAGCGACTTGCTCGGGAATGTCGGAGGAGGGGCACCGGAATGTCTTGAGTTTCATTTCACAAACTCCAATGTTGCGGATGCTGGCATTGGTGCTGGTGATGTCACCAGCCACACCTGGCAGGCCATTGGCCCACTGGATATTGGCCAACCCGTCTTCCTGGAATGTAAGGGCCTTGTAGGCGGCATCCTGCTCCATGTACGGAAGGATGAACGCACTCCACATCGAACCGACATTGAATTCGGCCCCCATCGGGAAGCTTTTTTGTGCGTCATGGCAGCTATGAAGCGCCAAGCCTATCTGCTTGAGGTTGTTGGTGCAGCTCATGCGGTTTGCGGCTTCGCGAACCTTTTGCACGGCGGGCACCAGCAGGCCGATGAGCACGGCGATGATGGCAATCACAACCAGCAATTCAATGAGGGTGAAGCCAATCCTTTTGTTCATGAATCAACTCCTAAAATAACTTGGTTAAAACGGGCTGATTACTTAGAGGACAAATCGAAGTTGAATGAGCCGCCACCGCTGCCGACGCTTGCGGTCACGGGAGTGGTTTCTGGGGTTCCGTATTTGGCTGGTACTAAATTTTTCACCCCGCCAGGCACCTCGCTCGGTTTGCTTTCCGGGGGCACGGGTTTGCCTTTCTTGTCCACCCAAGCGGTGAAGAAAACCTTATATTTTCCCGCGTAAATTCCCTTGTCGCCCTTGGGGTGCTGGGCCTCATATTCGCCCTTTTCATTGGTCAACCCGTAGGCGAAGCCATGCCGGTCGGGCTTGAACTCGGAAACATCCGGAAAGAAACCCACCTTGCAGTAGGGAAGAGGCTGCCCGTCAAGGGTCACCACACCCTTAATGGGCTGAAAGGGCGGTGTTCCACAGCCCGCTATCAGGCTTGCAACAAGGACAAGTATTGTTGGCTGAAACAGTTTCATAAGGCACCTCTCAATGAGGTTAACCTTGTATTTTAATAATTTAATGAATATTAAGTTGGGTTTTAATGAAGATTAAGAAAGACCATTTTTCAGCCTAAGCTTGTCACAGCGACTGAATCGGCTTGCCCCGGTTCAGTTGCGCTGGCCGGTTTTGCCGGTCCCTCATTTCCGCTTCGTGGTCGATACCGAGAACCGAGTAAACAGTCGCCCCTAAATCATCCAGTGAATAAGGAGTGCTCAGCGGATAGGCCGCGATTTTGTCTGACCGGCCAACTACATTTCCGCCCTTCACACCGGCGCCAAAAAACAGGCCGCTGAAGCAGGCCGCCCAGTGGTCCCGGCCTGAATTGCCGGCATCGACTTTGGGAGTCCGCCCGAATTCTCCCATCACAACGACCAGGACATCATCAATGAGGCCGGTGGAGGTCAGATCGTCCAGCAAGGCCGACACTGCCCTGTCCAGGGGCGGAAGCAGGTCATGGGAGAGCCTCTTGAAATTGTTGGAATGGCTATCCCAATTCTGCACCCGTCCCATGTTGGCCTGCACCACCCGCACCCCGGATTCCACCAGTCGCCGGGCCAGAAGCAGCGACTGGCCGAACATGTGCCTGCCGTAGGCATCGCGAACGCGTTCGGGTTCCCGGTCGATTTCAAAGGCGCGCGCGACACCTCCGGCCGCCAACACGCTCGCGGCCCTTTTCTGCTGATCGTCCAATCGACCGGTTTCGGGCAGCCTTTCCAGTATCCGCTGGCTGGCATCGACCAGGCGGAGCAATTCGAGCCGCCCGGCAAGGGTGTCAACGGTGATACCCTGTGGAAATTTCAGGTTTTCAACCTTGAAGTCGGCGCGGTTGGGGTCTGAGGAGATCTGCCAAGGATCGTATTTCGGCCCTAGGAAACCCGCGTGCTGGCCGGGCCAAACAAGCGGGCCTTCGCCAAGGAAGGTTGGCAAGGTCACGGCAGCGGGAACACCTTGTCGACCAAGGCCGAAGTAGGCGGCGCCAGCGCCGTAGCAAGGCCAATCGTCCCGGGAAAGCGGCTTGTCGAACCTGACACCGGGTTGGATGGCTCCCGTGATCAGGTGGTGTGTCGCCGCGGTGTGGTTGTTGTCCTTGTGGGCAAAGGAACGAACCACCGCCAACCGGTCGGCCCTGGCCGCAAGAAGGGGAAGATGCTCGCCAAACAGGATGCCTGGCACACGCGTTTTCACCACGCCGAAGGGGCCCCGAATCTCCACAGGCGCATCCGGCTTGGGGTCGAGCGTGTCGATATGGCTGGGTGCGCCGGTCTGGTTCACCAGGATCACCGACTTGGGCGTTCTTCCAGTTGATGCCCTGGCGAGTTCAGGCAACCCAATCCCTAAAAACGCGGAAGCCCCTGCCTGAAGCAACACTCGGCGATTCAAGGGTTTCGAGTTTGGCATGGTCTTGGTCCCTTCGAAGGGAATTCCATGAATCGTTCACGTTTCGAGGTATCCAAGTTTGCCACACTTGTGACAAAAAGCCCAGCCAAAACGAAGGTAGTATGGGAACAATCATTCGGGGTGAATGTATCGACAGGTGGGGGCAGCGCTTAAAACCGTTGCCTTCCCCAAACAATGAAATCGCTTGACTTATGGCCAATCGCGCGATCAGGCCACGGAAACTCCGCCCCTGAAGGCTCTTTCAAAAGCGAAGAAGGCGTCGATCACGGCGAGATTGCGCCCGTTGAGGATATTCACGGTCGGAGTGCTTCCCGGTCCTGCGCCCACGATGATGGCAAGGTTTCCTGAATCCTGATAATCGACGACACCCACATTCGCGGCACCTGTGAAACCAGCGAACACCACTTTGCGCCCCGTTTGAACCGGGTTGGCCGGGTTACCAAGGTTGTAGACCCTGATCTCCGCTTGGGTTCCACCCCCGGTTCCAACGATGAGTTCCTGGCGACCATCACCATTGAGGTCGCCGGCGGCTACCGTGACGCCCCCGCGATAGGCGGAACTGAATGCAAAGAAACTGCTAACCATCGTGACGCGATTGTTGCTGAATCGATAGGTTCGAACCAACGGAGATCCGCCAGGCCCCGCGGCCGTAACAATATCGCTGGTTCCACCGCCAGTCGTGTCGATTGCGGAAACTTGGGCCGCTGCCCTGAAGCTGGAGCCGAAAGGCTGGAACTGGACCAATCGGCTGGAGCCCGCGGAATTGAAAACCGCGACCGTGGCGACACCTGTCATGGTTCCAACAATGATCTCGTTGGAACCGTCACCGTTGATGTCCGCCGCCGCCACATTGATGCCACCTCGAAAGGATGGGAACGCGTTGAATGAGTTGACGACAACCCCGTTGACCCCGTTGATGATGAGAACGGTTGAAGCCGCCGATGACAATGGAGAAACGAGATAGTCGTAAAATCCATCACCAGTGACATCGGCTGTGGCCAAGGAGATGCCGCCCTTGTAACCCGGGAAAACGGGAATGTTGACACGCGAGCCATTCGCCAGCACAACGGTCAGCAGGTTTTGTGTTCCAATCATGCGGCCGCTGCCGCTGCCGCCCAGCAGCATGCTGGATGATCCCAGGGGCTGGTAAGTCACCTGCGTTGACTTGGCCCCGGTCGAGTTGCCGGCGAAGTCGCTGAAAAGGCCTGATGCCGCATTGATTGTGATTGGGGTGCGCAACGCGGGCCTGTTACTGGCGATGGTCACCTGATAGGTCGTTTGGCTGTCACCGACAGAGGCCAACGGAGTCAGCACCGTGGCTCCGACGAATGTGAGCA
>JAGWVO010000199.1 GCA_018970845.1 Planctomycetota bacterium | reverse complement strand
TATGGAACCGACCACGGCGTGAAAACCGTGGCCCTGCGCCCCTGGACGGTTTACGGTCCCGGTCGCGATGTCGGCATGACCAGCGAACCGACCCGCGCGGTGAAATGCCTCGCCTTGGAACGCCCCTACAGGATCTCGTATGGAGGCGTTCAGGACCTCCAGTTCATGCCCGATGTCGCCAAGGCGTTCACCCGCTGCCTTTGCGCCCCATGGAAGGGCCCCAAGGCCTACAACCTGAGGGGCGCCGTGGTCGACATCAGGCAATTCCACCAGACGCTGGCGCAAGTCGACCCGCGGGCCGGTTCGCTGATCAGCCACGGGGACAGCCAACTGCAGATCGCCCCCGACCTGAGCGACGCATCGCTGCAGTCCGACTACGGCCCTTTGCCGCCGACGCCGCTGGCCGAGGGATTGTCGGCAACGCTCCAGATATTCCGCGACCTTTTGGCCAAGGGGCAGCTCGACACGAGCGACCTCGGCTGACCCATAAGCCGGCTAATTCCAGAGCGCCGCCTCGATCCCCAAACCGGGACCGAACCCGAGCATGACGCAAGGCGCGCCGGCGCCGGAGTTCATCAGCCTCTCAAGGATGAACAGGATGGTCGGGGAAGACATGTTGCCATGATCGGCCAGCACGGCCCTCGACACATCGAGCGCGCCGCGCGGCAATCCCAACGCCTCCGCGGTGGCATCGAGGATCCGCGGCCCGCCGGGATGTACGGCCCATGTGCGGATGCCTGGAATTTGAAGCCCGAAACGGGCCAGCCAGGAAACAATCCAGGGCCGCAGGTGGCTGGAGATCAGGGTCGGCACCTGCCTGCCGAGCGTCATGACGAAGCCGTGGTCGCCGATGTTCCATGTCATCGCCTCGGCGGAACCGGGAATCACGCAACCGCCGTTGCCGGCAAGCGTCCAGGGTGCCCCCGCCCGTCCCCGCGCGGCCCTGCCCACCAAGGCCGCGGCGCCATCGGCGAAAAGCGAATTCGCGATCAGATGGCCGGGTTCGGTGTCGTAATGGTAATGAACGCTGCAAAGTTCCACGGCGACCATGAGCACGGCGCCCGCACCTGCGGCGGCAAGGCCACGCGCCACGCGCAAGCCGTTGAGCGCGCCGTGGCAACCCATGAACCCGACATGGGTCCTGTTGACGGATCGGGATAGTCCTAATTCATCGACAAGCTTGCAGTCCACTCCCGGCGCCGCGAAGCCCGTGCAGGAAACCGTGACGAGGTCGGTGATTTCCGAGGGATCGATCGATGATCGCAGCAGGGCCTTGCGCGCCGCCTCGAGGGCCAGTGGCGCGGCAAGGCGCGCGTAGTGCCTCATCCGCTCGCCCGTTGCCGGCCCCCCCGGGCTTCCCCGGTGGGGCAGGAACGGCGAACCGCTCAGGAGCGTTCCGCCGCGCAAGTCGTCGACAAGGTCCGAACCCAAAACGATGTTCCTCGAGCGGATTCCCGATCCCCTCACGACATCCTCAAGCCAGGTTCCCTGCTCGGGAGTGGATTGCGACAGCGCGCGGGCCACTGACAGGCTCGCGTCGGCATCCAGGACGGTTTCCGGCAAGGCCGTTCCAATCCCGACGATTTCCAGCTTCATGGCGATCTCCGGGGCACCGACTGGCGGTCCAGCAACCAGGTCACGGGCCAGGCGGCGCCGGGAAACCACCTCAGCAGGCGAACCGCCAGGGCCGGAAGCCCGCGAATCCTCAAGGCGCCAGCCATGATCCGGCAAGCGGCATGCCTTCGACGCGAAACCCTGGCATGCTCCCGGGCCCAACGGACATGGGCCGCGCCCGGGTTCCCGCGCGACATTTCCGACAAGACGATCCTCGATAACGATTCTGCTCCCTCAAGGGCCCATCCCATCCCCTCGCCGGTGAACGGTTCGAGGTACCCGGCGGCATCGCCAACGGCCACGATTCCCGGAACGCCCGCGACCCGCTTCCGCGTCAGCGGAGGGGTCCCGCGCCAAGCCGCTCTCCCCAAGCCAGGTGGAACCGGCCATCGGCACGACTCGAGCCATTGTTCCGCGAGGATACCCGGGCCCCCGGCGGCGAGAATCGCCGGCCGGTCGGCCGCCATCGCCAGGTCGAGCGACCCGTCCTCCTGCCTCACGAGCCCGAGGTAACCGCCGGCCCCGCAGGCCATGTGGATGATTCCAGGGGCATAGGAGCCCGCATGATCGGGCCCGAGGACGCACCCCGCGCCGATGCGGGAATTTCTTGCCACTGAACCGGGCAGGAGCCGACCGGACAATTTTCCGCCCAATCCATCCGCGATGACCACGAGGCGAGCCTCGACATCCCTCGATCCATCAGGGGCTTGCAGGCGAAGCCGTTTGAAGCCGGCACCGTCTTCCACGGCAACGGCTTCGGTTCCTTCCCAAACCGTCGCGCCGCAGCGGCGCGCCTCTTCCGCCAAGGCGGCATCAAAGGCGATTCGGCTCAACGCCCCGCCCGCCCCCAATGCCACCGTGGCCTCGCCGGCGGCTGTTCCCAGGCGAAAACGGTCCAAGGGTATCATCCCGAGTTTTTTCGGCAGGCCGGCCATCGCGGGAATGCCCGATTGGTCGAGAACCGCCAGGGCCCTGCCGCTCAGGCAGGCCCCGCACACCTTCGGCCGGGGAAAGGATGACTTTTCGACAAGCAACACCCTGACCCCGGCGTGCGCCAACCGCGCCGCCATGAAGGAACCGGCGACACCCGCGCCCACCACCACCACCGGCCAGGAGGCATTCATCGGGGACGGTGCTCGAGAAGCCAGCGGCATGGCCATCGCCATGACACCCTCGCGCCATGCAAGCCCGCTTGCCCGGCTAGCTCCCTCGCTTCCTGACGGGTGAACGCCGCCCCCATGCTGGCCGGACCGTCGAACCGGACCACAGGCGAGCGGGTGAGGCACCAAGAGGCCAAGCCGACGACAAACGCCCCCCAGTAACCCCGGTCCAGGTCGTTGACGAGAAGAAGCCTTCGTGTCCTGGCCGCCATGGCCGCCAGCAAGCGAACAGCCTGCTCCCCGGTCAGGTGATGGAGGAACAGGGAACAGGTGACAAAATCGAAGGGACCGGCCGGCAAGCCATTGCGGTCATCGAGGGCATCGGCATCGATCCATTGGATTGACTGGCCGCCACAGGTGCCGATTCCTAGTTGTTTGGCCGAGGCTTCCGCCTCCGCAAGGGCCAACGGCGCCCTGTCGATCGCCGTGATCGCCAAAGGCAGACGGTTTTGGCGCGCCCGGCAAGCCAACCCCAAGGGCAAGTCACCCGATCCCGTGGCGACATCCAGGAGCGTGTTCGGCCCCTCGCTGGAAAGTTCGGCACGCAAGGCTTTCCAAAGCATGCCCGCGCCAAGGCTCACGGAATTCAGCCGGGCCAATCCCCTGAGCGCCTGCCTGTGAAGGCCGGGATCCAAGTCGTCGCGGTCCATCCATTCCGATTGAAGCAGGCGGGGCGGGGGCAAAGGATACTCCGGGTGTGGCGCGCAACTGGCGAACGCACATTGTCCAAGTTATGCTACCGCAGTGAAAGCACCGAGGATTTTCGATGGGTGAACCCGTGGTGGTCGCCGGAGGCCATTCCGAGCGTGGCCGACGCGACAACAACGAGGATGCCCACTCCATCCGGAACGACTTGGGCGTTTTCATTGTCGCCGATGGAATGGGAGGACTCGCCGCGGGAGAAGTCGCCAGCCAGTTGGCCGTTGACTTCATTCCACCCAAGGTGATCGAACGCCTGGGCCAGCACGACAGGCCCGACGAGGCGCTCCGAACCGCGATCGAATCGGCAAGCCAGGCCATCCTCGCCAAATCCAACAGCACCGGAGAGTCAACCCGGATGGGCACGACGGCCGTCGTGGCCTTGGTCAGGCCCGGCAGGGTTTTCGTGGCCAACCTGGGTGACAGCCCGGCCTATCTTGTGAGGGGCGAAAGGGTGATCCGCCTCACGCTCGACCATACCGTGGCGGAGGAATTGGTGAGGAAGGGGGCCCTTTCACCGGATCAGGCCCGCCGGAGTCCCTTGAGAAACCGGCTCTACAAGTACCTTGGATCGCCCGACCTCAAGGAACTTGCCGATGTCCACGATTTCCCGCCTCGACCGGGTGACAGGCTCATTCTCATGTCCGACGGCGCGTCGGGACTGCTCGGGGAAGACGAGATCATCGAAATCGCGACCATGCCCGCCGATCCCGACATCCTGGCCAAGGCATTCGTCGACAAGGCCCTGGAAAAGGGCACGCATGACAACGCCACCTGCATCGTGCTGGCGTTTGAGGCGGCCTAGCCTATCACTTCGCCTCCAGCATGACCTTCGCCGGCTGAAGGCATGACTTCTCATTGCAGGCCTGGAAAGAAACCTGCACTTTCAAGGGCCCCTTGGGCGCCTCGGCCAGCTTGACCTTGATCTCCTCGCTGTTTTCATACACGCGGTAGTTGCCCACGACCGGATCGACAACCTGCTTGCCGGGGGGGTAAACCACCTCTCCCTTGGCGCCTCCCTGGAGAACGACCGCGGTGGCAACGGGCTTCAGGTCGTCGTTACCGGGCGGGTTGGCATAGATGTGCCAGCCTTTTTCCATCGCGAGGCTGATCACGAGAACGCTGGCATTTCCATCTTTCTTGAGTGAAGCGGCCGCCTTCACCACCGACTCCGAACCCTTGCCCTGGGCCAACAGGGTTCCAACAGCCGTTACCGTCATCACCAGCAATGCGAACGCCCGGCGTGTCATGACGCGTCTCCAGACAAAAAATGAAATCCTTGGAACAATCAGATAGTATTATTCCACTCTCGCGGACCGTGTCTCCGCAATAGCAAGGAAATCCCATGAATGCCTTCGCGAGGATTGTTGTGTTGACCGGCCTGACCTGCGCCATGGCGGCGGTTTCCGTTCAAGGGCAGGACAAGTTGCCGGGTGTCGCCGAAAGGGCCAAGGTCGTTTGGGAGACCGTGAACGCCACACCCCACGCCTTGGCGGCCAACGAGCACATCGCGATCGTCATGAACAAAAGCCTGGAGAAAAAGGCGGCCGAGTACCTCGCGACCGCTGAAAAATACCGCCAAGCGGCCACCAAGGCCTGCGGTTACGCCAAGGAGGCGCCTTGGCAGGATCCATTGGTCGTGCTGGTTCTCCCGGGAAAAGACGAGTTTGGAACCTATGTGCGCCGCGTCCAGAAAAGGATGCTGGAAACGGGCGAAACCACATCCTGGTCGATGGACGACAACCAGCTCCATGCCGGAATGTTCCTGAAGGGGGGCAAGAGCATGGCCCCATCGGACGCGCAAGTCGGGGAGCTGGTGGCCGCTTGCGTGGCGGCGCGCAGGATCGGCGTGAAGAACCCGTCGCCCGACTGGATCGCCGACGGATTCGGCAGGGCGACCACCCACAAGCTCGGCATGCCGACGCATCGACAGTTCCTGTTGTCGGAAAAGCGCAGGGCCAACCAGGCTTGCCGCAACCTCGCCGTTTCCCCATGGAACGACTCGGCGGCGGGCGAAGACGGCGCCGCTGGGCGCGACAGCCTGATGTACCTGCTCGCCTATGGCCCGCCAGCCGAGAAATTCCCGGCGTTCCTGACCTCGTTCCGTCCGGATGAAAACCAGGAAAGTGTTCCCGTTGAGTCGGCTCTCTCCAAGGCCGGCATCACGCCGGCGACCTTGTGGCCGACTTGGAAAAGCTGGGCCGCGGGGTGGCGTTGACCCTTGACAGGTCAGAAGCCTTGATATGAATTAATGTTTTGGCCTTCCGTGAGCGGCGGCAACGCCCTCCGGCCATGATGCCCGCCACCAGTGGCGTTGAGCAGTGGCCCGTTGAACGGCTGATGACATGAAAGGAATCCAGCCATGCCGCTGGGACTTCTCGCCCGCAAGGTGGGCATGACCCAAGTATTCAATGAAAAGGGGCAAGTCGAGCCCGTGACCGTGCTTCAGGCCGGTCCGTGCCCGGTTCTTCAGGTGCGCACCACCGAACGGGACGGGTACAACGCCGTGCAAATCGGGTTCGAGGACAAGTCCCGCGCGCGCGCCACCCGTGCCGAACGGGGACATGTCTCCAGCGAGCTGGTCTCCAAGCGCCGGGAACGGCTCAAGCTCGCGGGCCAATTGGAATCGCTTCCTCCCAAGGCTGAATGCGAGCCCCAGAGGTTTGTCCGCGAGTTCCGTCTCGACGCCGCCGCCACCGTCGCCGTGGGCGCCAAGCTCGTGGTCGGCGAGGTCTTCAAGGACACCAAGCGGATTGATGTCATCGCCAACACGAAGGGCCGCGGCTACACGGGCGTCATGAAGCGCTGGAACTTCGCGGGCCTTCCCGCCGCCCACGGCGCCAAGAAGGTCCACCGCTCGGTGGGCAGCACCTCGTCCCTGGCCAGCAACCGCGGTTTCGGCCGCCCCAAGAAGGGCAAGAAGATGCCCGGCCAGTACGGCAACGAGCGGGTGACCATCCGCAACCTGACCGTCGTGAGAATCGATGCCGAGAACAACCTCCTGCTGGTTCGCGGCGCCGTTCCCGGCCCCAACGGCGGATTGGTGATGATCCGCCCCACCAACAAGGTCAAGCGCTGACCGCGCCCGGTCGTCGCCGCGTGGTTGCGCCACGCGGCGGCGACCGCTAAGATTCGGTCTGGCCGAATGGGGACAGATAGCTCAGTCGGTAGAGCACAGCACTGAAAATGCTGG
>JAGWVO010000198.1 GCA_018970845.1 Planctomycetota bacterium | reverse complement strand
GGGAACCGATTCGCCGAAAGTGGCGGATTTCGCCGCCGCGAGGAAGGAATGTGGGCGCCAAATCCGTGAAATCGGTGCCAGGCTTTCGGCAATCGTTTCGAAGCGCCCTTGACCCGCCGGCGGGGAGTCCACAGCTTAACCTTGCCTCCTCTCCCCGCCCAGGAGGGCCAGTCATGGCTCACGACCGCCGCACGCGCATCGTCGCCACCGTCGGCCCCTCGAGCCGGGAACCCGACATGCTTGCCGCGCTGGTTGAAGCCGGCGTCAATGTTTTCCGGCTCAACCTGTCGCATGGAACGCACGAGCAGCACCTCGAGGTGATCAACCGGGTCCGGCAATTGGGGCACCAGACCCGGAAGCACATCGCCATCCTGGGTGATTTGTGCGGCCCGAAGATACGGGTCGGGTTGTTCCCCGGCGGGTCGGTCGTCCTGAAGACGGGCGCCGAAATCGTCGTGACCACCCGTGATGTTCCCGGATCGGATGGAATTGTTCCCTCGCAATACGCCAACCTTCACCAGGATGTGCGTCCCGATGCGCGAATCCTGCTCGATGACGGGCTTTTGGAACTGCGCGTCCTGCGCGTCGAGGGAAGCGAGGTGCATTGCCGGGTGATCCACGGCGGCACCCTGGGCGACAAGAAGGGGATGAACCTTCCGGGATCGAACCTGTCCACCTCGGCTCTCACATCCAAGGACAAGGAAGACGCCGACTTTCTCCTCAAGCAGGGTGTCGACCTGCTGGCGCTGTCGTTTGTCCGCAGGCCGGGTGACATCGAAGACCTTCGCAAGGTGATCGACGCGGCGGGCCGAAGCACGCCCATCATTGCCAAGATCGAAAAGCCCGAGGCGATTGAATCACTCGACGGCATCCTCGAGGCCGCCGACGGGGTGATGGTGGCGCGGGGCGACCTCGGTGTCGAGATGCCCCTTGAGATGGTGCCGATCATCCAGGCCGACATCATCGAAAAGGCGCGCGCCAAATCCAAGCCGGTGATCGTGGCCACCCAAATGCTCGAATCGATGGTCTCGCAGCCTCGGCCCACCCGCGCCGAGGCATCCGATGTCTCGACCGCCGTTTTCGCCGGTGCCGACGCGGTTATGCTTTCGGCGGAAACGGCCCGGGGACAGTATCCGATCGACACCGTCCGGACCATGGACCGAATCTGCCGCAAGGTGGAGGCCTGGCAATCGCTGGAGACGGGGTTCCGGCAACCGGCGGCCCGTGGGGACAGCGCCGACCGCATGCATGCCGTTTCGCTGCGGAGGGCCATCGGCCGATCGACGGCGCAACTGAGTCAGGACCTCCGGGTTCGCGCCATCATGGTGCGTAGCAAGGGCGGGACATCGGCCGCCATCATCAGCAGCACCCGTCCATCGGCCCCGATTGTGGCCCTCACCACCGACGAGCGGGTCGCCCGGAGGATGAGCCTGCTTTGGGGTGTCATCCCGAGGGTGATCACCCAGGAGGAATTCGACCGGCCCAAGGCGACGGCCCGGCATCATGCCATGGCGCTGGGCCTCGTCGAACCGGGACAGCATCTCCTGCTTCTTTCAGGCTTGGGAAAGCTCGAACCATCCCTCACGGTGCTGCCGCTGTGAGCACCGGCAGGCCCGCCTGGCGGCAAGTCACGGTGGTCGTGCGGCCGTTCAGGGCCGAAGCGGTGCTCCAGGCCATCACCGACAAGCTGGGACCGGAAGGACTGTCAGGCTGTGTGGTCCGCGAGGTGAAGGGTTACAGCCGCCAAAAGGGATACCTCGACCGCTACCTGGGCGGGGAATACAGCATGGCGTTCCTACCCAAGGTCGAGATTTCCCTGGCGGTTCCGGCCGACTGGGTTGACGAGATCTCGGCGCGGGCCGTCAGGGCGGCGCGAACCGGGCGCATCGGCGATGGCAAGGTATTTGTCGTTCCAACGATCTGGGAAGGAGAGTTTTAGGGCCGGTCTTCCTGTTTTTGGATGGTTTGAATCCCAAGGTTTTCAAGTCATTTCCCAATTATGCCAGTGCGCCCCTCAGGCGGCTCATTGTTGTATCCGATTCCGCGGATTATGAACCTCGAACGATTTGAGTGGCGGATTGAATGCGCCGGGAATACCGGCCTTGGCTTTGGAATTCGCTTCGTTGGGGGACACAGCCGCGGCCTGCCCGGTTTCCATTGTCGAATCAATTTGAAGCCTGCGACAGAAACACTTCGTGCGGACTCTGTATCCGCCGGCACCTTGTTTTCATGGTTTTTCGCATACAAGGACAAATCGCCGCGGGGCCGATGGTGGCTCAAGCGAGGATCCGACAAGCCGGGTCTTCGGTGACGGGCGTGAAGATCCCTTGGTGAAGGATCACTTGCCGGCGGGAACCAAGGGCGCCTCCGCATCGAGCTTTTCGATCTTTTCCCCGCCCGCGATCGTGCACAAGGCGCGGAAGGTTTCCGGCTTGATCGTGGCCGGGATGAAGCGAACCTTGCCGTCGGCCATGATGGCCATGGTTCCCTTTTCCTTCTTCTTGGTTGCGGGGTTCTCAAATTCCCCGGAGACGAACGATTCGACGGGATTCTCGCCATCCGGAACGCCGCGAACGGTGCTGCCTCCCCCGGCCACCCAGGGGCCCTGGGAGGTGCTTGGCACCTGAATCACGGCGATCGTGTTTTCCGGCCCGTCCTTGATATCGGTGATTTTGGTCGCGCGGTTGTAACCGAAAACGCCGAACTTGCCTGGATCGGACCCCACGGCGAAGGTGGGGCTGTCGAGGCCCAACCCGGAGACGCCGACGAAGTGGGTCGCGCCAAGCGACTCGCGAACCGAGGTGAGCTGAACCCTCGGGGTATTCGTTGCCGTTGCTGTGTTGACGAAGGCGGGAATATGCAGCGCAGCGACTGTTTCAAATTCCTTGTCGCGCCATGAAAGCCCCTTGTCAACAAGGGGCTTGGCCAATCCGGCGTAATCGGTGCCGGTCAGGTAGGGCAGCACATCGACGAACCAACTCAAACGAAGGTCGGGGCGGTCGGTGCCGATGGTTCCCCTTGGGAAACCCTGCTTTTCGCCAGAATAGCGCCGCAGGGCGTTGGCCAGTTCCATGATTCCGTTCCGAGGCTGGAATGTTTCAGCCATGCCGCGGCCTTGAACGATCACGCCGCGAATGTATTCCATCATGCCGTTGAAGGCATCCGGTGGCACGCGCTTCAACTCCACGCGGAGTTCGCCTCCGGTTTTCTTGGCATTGAAGCTGATGGTGCCGTTGCGGCCGGTGCCGGTTGCCGAACCATCGGCGCCCGCACCACCGGGAGCCGAACCGCCGGGAGCGACGAAGCCGCCAACACCTTCGCCACCGCCAGGGCCAGCGGCGGGCAATCCGCCGGGAGCGGGGCCACCGGAAATGCCTCCGGCGTTTCCACCCGGGGCGCCCGCGATGCTCACATCAAGTCGGGAGTTGCGGAGCATGAACTTCAGCGCCGCGGTCAGGATACCGCCAAACACCTGCGGCGGGTTCTCCATTCCCGTGAAGACGGCCATGCTCACGGAATCCGGCTGGAACTGGTGAAGGCTGGCGGCCAGCGACAGGGTCTCGGGTTTCAGCACGCCAAGGATCAGGAGATCGCCCGTCATCATCCGCTTGACGAAGCCATCCTTCAAGGATGGATGCAGCAAGGGATTTCTCAGGGCCTCCGGGCTGGCGTAAAGGGTGACCTGGGGATCCAGGCTGAGGGATTCCACGCCATTGAGAGCTTCCATGGCGGCTTGGGGCAGGTTCAGGAATCGGGGAGGGGGAGGAGGAACGGCTTCGTCGGAGGGGGGAGCGCCGCCGGGAGCCCCATCGGCGCCAGGGAGACCAGAGCCGGGGGGCATTCCGGGAGGCATGCCAGGCGGCACGCCGACGGGCGAACCACCCACGCCGGCAGCCGGCTTCACAGTGGGAGGAGGGGCATCGAGCTTGAGCCCAGCGATGTCATTCTTCACATAGGTTTCAAGGCGTGAGCGGTCGGCGAGCACCACGGTGTGCGGGTCGTAATGATAGAAGGCCAACGGCGCCGTCGGGCGACGGGAAGGCGTCATCAGGAATGCGAGCCTTGCCGCCAGGTTCGTGCTGGTATCGAGGTCGATGCCAAGAACATGGATGGTGTCCTTGCCATCGCGGCCGCCGCCAACCTTCACTGGCTGGGACTTCCAAAGTGTCGAGAATTGCTCGGTGGTGACGGGGGCGTGAAACTTGAAGACGCAGAGGGTCCATGGAGCCTCGAGGTTCATTCCCACGGCTACCTGCTGAATGGAGCCGGCGTCAAGTCCCCACGCCTGGGACATCGCGTTGAGGTCAAGCGTTCCCGGCATGTTGAAGAGGATCGCTCCAAGGGGTCCGGAACGGGCACGGTCGAGGTGCACGGCAAGGGCGGCCTGGGTGTCGGCCGGCAGGAAATTGGCCGGGTCAAGGCCCGTGTCGTTGGCGAGCCTCACGGCGCCGACCTTTCTTGGCGCCGGCTTGCCGCCATCGGCGGGTTGGCCTTGCGGTCCGCCCGCTTTTCCAGCCCCGCCGTCCATCGGATTGGGCATGCCCGGTCCGCCCGGATTTCCATTGGCGCCAGGAGCGCCTCCTTCGCCTCCCGGCGGGGGAACCACGCCGGGGGGAGTGGCGTTGGCCTGCTGGTTCCCCGGTTGTGGCGACGGCGCGGGACTTCCTCCGCCGGAAAACAGCACGAAATACAAAACCACCCCTGCGACGATCAGGCCGACAGCGCCGCCCCCAGCGGCCAGCAGCAAGGTGGTGTTGTTGTCTCCCTTCTTGCCCTTTTTCTTCGGTGCGGGTTCTTCCGGGGCGTCATCCTCATCGTCCGACTGGTTGGCCGGGTCCTCGACGACAAAGCGGAACTGGCACTTCTTGCAGGTGAATTTCTTGCCGACGAGCGAGGTGTCAAGCGTGATCAACTCCTCGCAACCCGGGCATTGCTGCTTGAACTTGCTCATGAGGAGGAACTCCCATGTTTTCCGCGCTGCCAGCTTTCCTTTTGGAAAACACCGGCAAGGTGTGATCTGTTGGAAACATCCTACTTGACAGCATGGCATGAAGGCAAAGGAGTTCCTTGGGCGCAAGGACCATGGCGGCCGAGTTGTCTTGGCGATAGATTGATGGGAGGGCACCGGGAGGGTTGGATTCGCCGCATGCGGTGGTATCCAATCGCGCCTTTCCTTGACTTCCCGTTGGTCCAGCCTGGAGAGCCTCGCTCTCGATGCAGCTACCATCCGAGAGCCGACTGTTTCACGCCGGCCGCCTTTTGTGGCCCGGCCTTCCCCTTTCCCGCGCCTACATGGCCCATTCCCTGGCCCAAACCCATCAAAAAATTGCCCATCCTGCCGATTCCTCCAGCAGTAACTTTCATCTTGCCGATTGGTGGCTGGCCCGGGCCTGTCTCTGGAATGATCCCGAGGGCCGGCCCACTCGTGACAGGGCTTGGGGCCATCTGGTTGGTGCCACGCTCGCCCGCGAGGGCCGTTTTCTCACCGAACGATTGGCCGCCAAGGCGTTGCGGGCCTTCCCGAGGGACGAATCGGCCCGGCAGGAAGCCATTGACGAATTTTGGGGGCAGTTGTTGACGGGTGCCAACGGTCCCGGTCGCCTTCATGCGTACACCGGTCGCCAGCCCTTGGTGCCATGGATGGTCGCCACCTTCCGCAATCTTTGTGTCGACAAGCTGCGCCGTAGGAGCCGCTCGCCATTTCCGCTGGACCATGAGGATGACTGGCCCGGTCCTCCCGTTGCCGTCGCTGGTGACGACCTGGGTGGCGATTTCGACGCCAACGAGGCCATCGATGCCTGGTTCGTCACGCTGACCGACCGCCAACGGGCCCTGGCCGACCTGCGGTTTCGCCATGGACTCAACCAGAAGGAGGCGGCCGTGGCGCTCGCGACCACCGAGTCAACCGTTTCCCGTGAATTGGTCCGGATCCAGGAAAGCTTCACGGCGCTGGTCGACCGGATCGACGGGCGCCTGGAATCCCCTCGGGAGGCGATCGTCGAGGCGCTGCACATCGCCCTTGTTCGTTCCCTTGGCGCCACCGTCGGTGGACACCCCCCGGCACGAAAGGTGGCGAGCGCGTGAATCGTCCCCACCCAACCGTCGCAGGTGATCCGGACGCGCCGCTGCCGGGAGTGGTCGGTTCAGGCCCCGCCATGACCGGAATTTTCCGGCTTGTCCGGCGCGTGGCGCCGACCCAGGCCACCGTCCTTGTCGTGGGGGAAACGGGAACAGGCAAGGAACTGATCGCCAAGTCGGTCCACACCCTGTCCAACCGTTCCGACGGCCCCTATGTGCGCGTGAATTGCGGGGCCCTCAATGAAAGCCTGCTTGAAAGCGAGCTTTTCGGGCATGTGAAGGGGGCGTTCACGGGGGCCATCGAGAACAAGACGGGCAGGTTCGAGGCGGCGCACGGCGGCACGATATTCCTAGATGAAATATCGAGCATGTCGCCCAAGCTGCAGGTCAAGCTGCTGCGCGTGCTGCAGGAGAACGAGTTCGAGCGCGTCGGGGAAAGCAAGACCATCAGGGTGGATGTCCGCGTGGTCGCGGCCACCAACCAACTCTTGGAGGACGAGGTCGAGGCGGGCCATTTTCGCGACGACCTCTACTACCGCCTCAATGTCGTGCCTGTTTACCTGCCGCCCCTGAGGGAACGGAAAAGCGACATTCCCGACCTGGCCAGGCATTTCATGCGCCGCCACGCCGAGATCAACCGCGTGGAGACCCCCGAATGGACCC
>JAGWVO010000197.1 GCA_018970845.1 Planctomycetota bacterium | reverse complement strand
CCTTGGGGCCAACCCTTGACGGTGGGCGGATTGAACAGGTCCTGCCCGAGGATGGCGGAGGCGCGGGGGAAGGACGCGGGTATGCCGCCAGAGATTCCCAGGTCGCGGCAGGCGCCGACGATCAGCCTGACGGGGCCCTTGACCCTGTTCCCGCGAGACAGAGGCGACAGGAATTCGTCGGATACGAGCAGTTCCCGCACCATCGGGCGGATCTCGCCTCGCGTTTCCCTGAATATCTGTGCCATTCGCGCCCTCAATGCGCCCCGGGGGTCATGCGCTCCGAAATGATCCACCAGGCGTCCCGCGAGGTGATTGCCGCAGGCTGGATGGGCAACCACCAAATCGAGGACATCATCAAGCTTGAATGTGCCGGTTTTGCCGAAAATGGCCTTGGCGCCATTGTCATGGGAGGCGGGATTGAATGTGGGGACAAGCCCGTCGCGCGCCATCGATCGGGCCGTGGACGGACTGGTGGGCCGGTCGGGCTTCACAACGCCGCGGGGGGCGTCGAGGGAATAACCTGTGAGGGCCCGGGCGATTCCCCGGATGTCAGCCTCGGTGTAGTTTCCGACTCCCAGGGAAAAGAGTTCGAGGAGTTCGCGCGCGTAATTCTCATTGGGATTGGTTCGCTCGGATCCTTCCATGTCGAGGTAGATCATCATTGCCGGATCAAGGGTCGCGGCGGCGAGGAACTGGCGGAAATTACCCAGCGCGTGCCTGCGCCAGGTGGCCAACTGCTGTTCCTGGGCCTGGCTTGCGGCGAAGAGCTTGCTGGTGGCCGTCGTGAAGTGGCCGTGCCAGAAAAGCGTCATGTTTTCAAGAAGGGGTGACGGACCGCCGCACATGCGTGACATCCATGCCGTCTTGAGGTCGATTATCTCGCGGTCGCATCGGGAACTGGCCCTGCGGAAGGTGACGAGGTACTCCTCGCGGGGCATGTCGGAGTAGCGGCGCAACTTGTTGACCCAGACATCGCGCGCCCATGGGGGCCTGGACGCCGCCGGTGCCGCGCTTGCCTCCGCAAGCAGGCGATCGACGGCCTCGTTGAGGGGCATCGCGGCAAGGGCCCGGGCTTGTTCGGGAGTTCCGCCCAGGCAGGCCCGGCTCAGGAGGTGACGGGCGGCGGCTTCATCCCATGTGATGGCGGACCCCGAAGGTGGCGCCGCCAATGCCAAAAAAAATAGAAGCGTTGTTGCCATGGCGTTCAATCACTGATGGGGGATTCGCCCCCCGCCCTGCTGCACAACGCGGCAAGAAAATCGATCGCCATACCCGACTTCAGGAAACGGACCGATCCGTCGGCCATCAGTCCGTTCACGCCGCCTGGGTGCATTCCGTAAAGTTCCCAATCGTTCGTGCAGTTGATGGCGCATGGCCCTCCTCCCACGGTGGTCGTGCCATCGGCGGATGCTCCGCCGACGGAAACGGCTTTCTGGTGTTCGGCCCAAACGCCTCCGGAAACTTCGCCCGGGCCGACATTACCGTTGGGAAAATTGCTGGTGTCGGCGGTGATGTCGGTTCTTTTTTTTCCCATGACCCAAAGTTGGGGCCTATTCGCATCTTCCGACACCATGAGGGTGTTGGATAGCCCGTCCATAATTTCGGCGACAGCAGAACCTAGACGGTCGTTCATGACACCATTTCGTCTTGCAGCATTCGTTGTTCCCGAATAGCCGGGAGCATAGGAGGAAACATTGACGCTGGCGTAATCCCATGCCGCCGCTGTCCGCCTGCCGTAGACATTCATCGAGGTGGAAGTGGCCATGCGGCCGAAGTCGGCGGAAGGGCAGCTATAGGTCTTGATGGGAATCAAGATGACCTGCGCGTTCACCGGGTCGTACCAGTTGGCGTTGATGTCATAGGCTTTTCGGACATTGTCCTGTTCAATCCACGGCAGGGTGTAGGCGACCCAACCATGGCGGAAGGGCGGCGTCGGGGCCGAGGTCGACGCCGGACCCGTGGAGGCGGCCGGAAACATGCCGTTCGTCCCCTCGTAATTATGAAGGGCTATGCCCACCTGCTTGAGGTTGTTGGTGCAACTCATCCGGTTGGCGGCTTCCCTCACCTTCTGGACGGCGGGAACCAGAAGGCCGATCAGAACGGCGATGATGGCGATCACCACGAGCAATTCGATCAGGGTGAAGGCGAACCTGTTGAATTCGCTGCGCATGGCGAAACCCAATGCAGGGTTCGGGTGTTACGAATATTTATTTTTTCTTACCTAGCCGGGCCATCATCAACAAGGGCCCCTCGATGAAAATCGGAAGAAATTCGCATAAGAAGACAGCATCCATTCCATGGAGGTGATTCGTGCCGGATATCGTTCGCTTTTCGGTTTCCCTAGAGTCCGATCTTTTGGAGCAGTTCGACCGGTTTTGCCTTGAGTCTCGTTTCGCGACCCGAAGCGAGGCCATTCGCCAACTCCTCCGTGAGCGATTGACCGCCGTTGCAGTGGCGGGCGATACCGTGGAGGTTGCCGCCAGCCTCACCGTGGTTTACGACCACCACAAGGCACGCCTCACCGACAAAATGATTGAAATCCAGCATGACCACGCCGACCTTGTTGTCTCCACCATGCATGTGCACTTGAATCACGATTTGTGCATGGAACTCATCGCGCTCCGCGGGCCGGCGGCCGAGATCCAGGCGCTGGCCAGCGAATTGAGCGGGCTCAAGGGCATCCATCACGCCAAGATATTCCTAGTCACGGCCGAGGAAGGGATGGCTGGTCACGGCGGTCATGGCCATTCCCACTGAGTCTCAGCTTGTGGATGTCGGCCGCGCCATCCAAGGTCGCCAAACCGCTAGTGCCGCGACTGCGGTGCCCGCGGCCAAGGCTACCATGACCCACGGAGCGGCTTGGCTAACCTGTCCGGTTTGTTGGGGGGTTGGCCCAATGGCGGTGCTACCCTCGGGCACCGACAAGCGAACCATGGCCCGGTGTTCGTCATCGCCGCTAATCTCAATGCGGTAATCGCCGCCTTTTGGTACGGGGAACGACCACTTGCCTGTCGGGTCAAGTTCACCCTGGGCCACTTTAGGTCCCCCGGTCGAGAAAACCGCGGCCTTGGCTCCGGCCGCGGGGCTGTCATCGTCGTGGAATCCAGTCACGAAAACCGTGGGCCCCACGATTTTCGCCTCGACTCCAAGGCCGTGGGACCAGCCGCTCCCGGGCGCTAGGAAGGCGATCGCCACCGCGAGCAGGGCGGGCCTCATGGTTCAATCTCGAGGGTGAGGCTCGTGGTGATCGAGTTCCAGTCAAAATCCTTGGAATCGTCTACCGATGCCGGCGTTTTAACGGTGGCCTTGATGAGCCAGGTCGCGGGGCGGTCCGCCCGAAGTCGGGCGATGCCCGCCCGGTTGGTTTCGGTGGCGAAGGCCCAGCCCTCGTCAGGCTTGTGCCCCATCGGCTTGGCGACGACATGGGCGAACTCGGCGGGTTTGCCTGCGACCAGCAGCTTGAACTGGATGTCGCGGCCGCTCCGCCATTCGGCGGGCGGGGCCAGTGGCACAATTTCAGCAGGTAGTCCGATTGGCAAGGGGGCCTTGGCGGCATCTCCGCAAGCGATCATGGCGACCCCACAATCTTGATATCTGGTGGCGTTGTCAACCTTGGCGCCGGCATGGTCGGATTTGCCGCCCCGCTTGAGAGCGCGATTGCCATCGGTTTCAAAGACATAGGTGAAGACCATGCGGCGCCTGACCGCCACGACACGGTGCAATCCGGGCGTCTCGAGGCGCATGACGGCGGCGTGAACGCCCAAACCCTCGGCTGGAATGGGACGGGATGTTCCGTCTGGCAAAATAACCTCATATTTTTCAAGGGATTTGGCGTCGAGAAGGTCGTCAATGGGCATCCGGTGGCCATACCCGAGGTAAATGGTGGTTTTTCCTCCCTCGGGAGGCAAGTGAAGGTTGCTCGCGAAAACCTTCACCTCATGTCCCATGGAAGGCGGACAAAAAGCCGACCAAATGGCCATGGCGGCGGATATTGTCAAAAAAATGGATCGCAAGTGAATTCCTCCCCGTTGCGATGAAGGGGATCGGCGATACAGAAGCCAACAATTCGAACGAGTTGCCGGTTCGGGACGGAGGGTCGCGAGCGGTTCATTGAAATTTCATGAAAAAATCATGCCGGAGGTGGGACTCGAACCCACACACCCTCGCGGATACTGGATTTTGAGTCCAGCGCGTCTGCCATTCCGCCACTCCGGCTGAATTCCAAGCTTATCAGGCGCGGCGGATCGCGCAACGCTCACCTGCCTCCCGGCTCACCCGGCCTCGGGCTTGCCATCCGCTTCCTCGTCGTCATCACCCTCGGCTTCATCGTCGCCTTGCTGCTTGGAGAGTTGGTCCATCATCCCCTTCGGATCGGCCTTCACCCTCGCCACGAGCGACCTGAAACCCTTCAACTGGGTTTGAAGCAGGTTGAAGGTTTCCTCGACATGGTGGCAATCGGCCAGTTTTTGCCCGGGATGGCTTTCGGGATCGCCGGCGCGGCGCGAGGCTCGGCGGAGCATGCCGAGGGCGTAGTCGATCACCGCCAGGTCGGCCATGAATAGCTGGCGCATCGGTTCCGGCATGTCCAGGGGGAGATCTTCGGCGCCGGATGGTTCCTTGGCCTTTTCCTGGGCCTCGCGCCTGAATTCGTGGTAGGACCTGTAGAAATCCAGCAGCGACTCCAAGGTCTCCCGGCCCATCGCCTTGGCAAGGCCCTCTTCCGATTCCCGCAATCCCAATCCTGAGCCCGGCGGAGCCAACTTCGCCATCTGCGCCCGGTCGCAAGCCTCGCATCCTCCAAGGTAGTCGCAGGCCGGGCATCCCTCCTCGGAAGCCAGGTGGTCAAGCGATCCGGACAGGAACTGGAAGCTGCCGGTGCCGACCTGGGCCATTTGGCTGACGCACATGCAGTTGAATTCGGAACCGTCCCGGCCGCGGAAGTCGGCGCGGTAGGCGTGGGCGTTTCGCAACTTGGGGAGGTTCAGGTGGGTGATGCCCTCGAAGGTGATTCCCTTGTCCTTGCAAACCACCATGACCAGATGGCCGGCGACATTGGAAAACAAGCCATGGCTCTTGCTGTCGGAATTGCTGGCGTCGGCCCTGAAGAGTTCCATCTTGGACTCCTCGGGCACGGTCTTTCCCTCGAGAATGGCCTCCACGATCGCGTCAAAAGGCATGAGTGGCTCCCGGGCGGGCGCGCATGCGCCACGACATCGATTCGCCGCGACGGGATCCGGATTCAGCATCAGGAGGGCATTTGGCGCCCGGTCGCCGCGGATTCGATTTCCTCATTTTATCAGGGAAAGGCCGCCCTGATGCCGGGGTTTGTTCCCGGGTTTCGCGGTTGGCCCGTTTGCCGGCCGGATTTCAGGGTTTTCCGTTGTCCCGGCAAGCGCGAACCGTAGCATAAATCCGTGGGATCTCCAGCAAGCAAAGGGACCCAGCCATGGCCATGCCCGCGGCGATGATCGGCGATGCCCATGTCTGCCCCATGGTGACCGGCGTGGTTCCGCATGTGGGTGGAACGATCATCGGCCCGGGCAGCCCGACCGTCTTCATCTGCAATCTTCCCGCCATCATCGAGGGGGATGAGGCTGTTTGCGTGGGGCCGATGAATTCCCTGGCCGTTGGAAGTCCGACCGTGACCGCCGGCGGCGTTCCCATCTGCCGCGTGGGCGACATGTGCGAGCATGGCGGAACAGTGGTGGGGCCGGGGGCCCCCACGGTGTTCATCGGCCCATGAGCGCTCCGCTGGCGCGACCGCAACTGTCCGCGAGGAGCATCTGATGCCCACGGTTCCATTCACCCTTGAAACCCCGTTGGGGGAAGGCGCCCTGGTGGTTCTCCGGTTCCGCGGCCGTGAGACCTTGTCGGGCCTTTTCGAGTATGTGGTGGTCGCAGGCGCGAAGCGACCTGCCGACCTTTCAAGGCCCGACCCGGACCCGGAATCGCTTTTGGGGCAACCAGTGGCGGTGGCGTGTGACACCGGCGGCGGCAAGGCGCGTTATTTCAATGGAATCGTCGCCGAGGTCGCGGCGCTGGAACCATCGCGCGACATCTGCTGGTACGAGTTCGTGCTCAGGCCGAACCTGTGGCTTTTGTCGCTCAACAGGCGGTCGCGGATTTTCCAGTCGATGTCGGCAGGGCAGATCATCAAGGAAGTTGTCGCTGGCGCGGGGGGCGCCCTTTTGGAACTGGCCAATCCCGGCGCCACGCGGAACTACTGCACTCAGTACCGGGAAACCGACCTGGAGTTTTTCCTCAGGATTTGCGCCGAGGAAGGATTCTCCCATTTCTGGATTCATTCCCAAGACGCTCACCAATTGGTGGTGACCGACAACGCCCGGTCGAATCCGACGACGGATCCGCTCCAGTACAACCCGGCCACGGGCACGGCCATCAGCCTCGACACGGTTGATGAATGGACCACGCGAAAAAGCTTGCGCACCGGCGCGGTGGGGATCGTCGACACCCAGTTCCAGGTGTTCAACCGGTTGCTGGAGGGAACGACGGCGGTCGCGCCGGCCGCCGGGGCCGGTCCGGCCACCGTGAACGGCGCGGCCTTCAACGCCACATGGCAGGCGCCCGAGTTGGGCACGGCCCGCTACTTCGACCAGGTGGCCGGCAGCGGTACGGACAACCCCGGGGCCATTCCCGAGCTGTACGACTCGGTGCAGAAGCGGGCGGAAACCCAGGCCTTGGCGGCGGGTTCCCGGGCGCTGGTCGCCACGGGCAGGGCGCGCAATCCCGTGTTGGCCCCCGGCATGGTGATCAACCTGGTGGATCATCCAACCTCGAGCGGCGCGT